>JBEKZK010000148.1:0-8773 GCA_049509935.1 Xanthobacteraceae bacterium
AATTGTGTCGCAAATGTCGACGTAGCGACGCCCAGGCTGATATTCACGACGAAAATCAGGGCGAGCTCCAATATTCCGAAGAGAATCGCCAGGAACGGCGCCGCGATGATGGCGAACTCGACCGCAGTGGCGGCGTTCCGATCGGCGCCGAGCTCGCGGACCCGGGCGCGCAGGAGCATGCCATCGCCGATCGCACGGATGAGCATCTCGCCCTCCCAAACGCGTCGAGCAGCCATCCGCCGGATGCCCTTCGGGGTCTCGTGGTCCAAGGTCCGTCCGTCCCGCTTCATGCGCGAACCATGACAAAACGACCGCTATGTTCAGGAGCTTTGTCGACTAAAACTGTGACTGATTGGTAAAGTAGGTAGTTTACCTGATGCTCAATCCAACCGCATGAATTCAATCCAACCGCATGAATCATGAATCGATCTGGCGCCTGTGCTGCGCTTGCCGCCGCGGCCGAGCACCCCTGCCCTTACGCCGGGTTCTCCAGACTGAACTGCTGGCTCTGCTCGTCGTAGGCGAACAATTCGGCGAACCGGCTCCACGACACCACCGCCTTGAGGGTCTCGTCGGCCTGCTCCTCCGACATGTAGTCCTCGAGCTCCTCGCGGAACCGCGAGGCCGGCGCGTGGTGCGAGGGGCGCTCCTCGAGGACGCGGCGGATCAGGCCGATCAGCGGCACGTAGATCAGCAGGCGCTCGGCGACCAGCCGCTTGCGGCCGTCGACGTCGAGCTGGGCGTAGCGCTTGCCGGCTTCGGTGAGCTGGATGTCGCCGGCCTCGACCTCGGCGAAGCGCAGCAGCTGCAGCGCCTCGGTGATCGGGAACAGCTCGTCGATCTCCAGCTGCAGGTCGTCGGCGAGATGCGGCAGGTCGGCCTTGCCGTTGAACGGCTGCGCCGCGATCGCCTCGATCAGCCCGGACAGCACGTTCGACGACACGTGGGTGAGCTGCACGCCGATCCCGCCGCCCAGCGCCGCCGCGCGCGCCGTCGCGCGGGCATCCTTGCGCTGGGTCATCCGGGTGTAGACCGTGTCGACCAGGCGGCGGAACGAGGGGTCGAGGCGGTTGCGCGGATGCGGGAGGTCGACCTTGAAGTCCGCCTCGACCCGGCCGGGGTTGGACGAGAACACCAGGATGCGGTCGCACATCAGCACCGCCTCCTCGATGTTGTGGGTCACCATCAGGATCGACTTGATCGGCAGCTTGCCGTCGCCCCACAGGTCGATCAGGTCGGTGCGCAGCGTCTCGGCGGTGAGCACGTCGAGGGCGGAGAACGGCTCGTCCATCAGCAGGAGCTCGGGGTGCACGACCAGGGCGCGAGCGAAGCCGACGCGCTGGCGCATGCCGCCCGAAAGCTCCTTCGGATAGGCCGACTCGAAGCCGTCGAGGCCGATCAGGTCGATCGCCGACAGCGCCCGGCGCCGGCGCTCGGCCTTCTCCACCCCGATCGCCTCGAGCCCGAGCTCGACGTTCTCCAGCACGGTGAGCCAGGGGAACAGCGCGAAGGTCTGGAACACCATGGCGACGCCGAGCGTCGGCCCGTTGACCGACCGGCCGTGGCTGACCACCGCTCCGCGGGTCGGGCGGGTCAGGCCGGCGATGATGCGCAGCAGGGTGGACTTGCCGGAGCCGCTGCGCCCGAGCAGCCCGACGATCTCGCCCCGGCGCAGCGTCAGGTCGACCTGCTCGAGGACCACGAGGTCGTTGTTGTCGGCCCGCGGGTAGCTCTGGCAGACGCCGCGGACCTCGAGCAAAGGCTCCTTGGCGGTGGTTTCCAGCATGGCAGCTCCCAGGTTTGGCGTGATATTGTAGCCGGAGGGCGATCGTAGCCCGGATGGAGCGCAGCGAAATCCGGGAGGGGCCGCAACGCAATTTCAGGCGCTGCTCCCGCATTCCGCTGCGCTTCATGCGGGCTACGGCAAGTCTACGACATCCGCAGCCGCCGCTCCGCGAACCCATAGAGCGGCCGCCACAGCACGCGGTTGAACAGCACCACATAGAGCGACATCACGGCGATGCCCAGCACGATCCGCGGATAGTCGCCGTCCTCGGTCGCGTGCGCGATGTAGGCGCCGAGCCCGATCGCGCTCAGCCTGGTGTCACCCCAGCTCGCCACCTCGGCGACGATGCTGGCGTTCCAGCATCCGCCCGACGCCGTGATCGCCCCCGTTATGTAATACGGAAACACCCCGGGCAAGATCACCTTGAACCACCACTGCCAGCCGCGGAGGCGAAAATTCGCGGCCACCTCCTTGAGGTCGCTGGGAAACGTGCTGGCGCCGGCGATCACGTTGAACAGGATGTACCACTGGGTGCCGAGCACCATCAGCGGGCTCAGCCAGATGTCGGGATCGAGACGGAAGCGCACGATGCCGACGACGACCACCGGGAACACCAGGTTGACCGGAAAGGCGGCGAGGAACTGCGCCAGCGGCTGCACCTTCTGCGCCAGCCTCGGGCGCAGCCCGATCCACACGCCGACCGGCACCCAGATCAGGGTCGCCAGCGCCATCAGCACGATGACCCGCAGCAGCGTGACGCTGCCGCAGAGCACAGCATAGCCGACATCCGCGAGTGTCAGGGTGGTGCGCACGAAGGTCGCGACCTCGTAGGCCGCCGAGCCCGCCGCCGCCAGCACCAGCACCAGCCAGATGACGTCGAGCACCCGCCCGACCCGCGGGCCGGCGTCGAAGCGCAGCACCTCGCGGACGCCGGAGGGAAGCGTGAGCCGGCGCCCCGCGATCCAGCGGATCAGGCCGGCGAACGGGGCGCTGATGCGGCCCCACACCCGCGCCCGGCGAAACATGTCGAGCACCCACGAGCCCGGCACCTCCTGGGCGGCGGTCTGCTCGAACCGGAACTTTTCCGCCCAGGCGACGATCGGGCGGAACAGCAGCTGGTCGTACAGCATGATCACCACGAACATGGTCAGCACCGCGAACCCCACCGCCGCCAGGTTCTTCTCCTTGATCGCGAGCGCCACGTAGGAGCCGATCCCCGGCAGCGTGATCGTGGTGTCGCCGACCGAGATCGCTTCCGAGGCGACCACGAAGAACCAGCCGCCCGACATCGACATCATGGTGTTCCACACCAGCCCGGGCATGCCGAACGGCACCTCCAGCCGCCAGAACTTCTGCCAGCCCGACAGCCGGAAGCTGACCGCCGCCTCCTCCAGGTCGCGCGGCACGGTGCGCAGCGACTGGTAGAAGCTGAACGTCATGTTCCACGCCTGGCTGGTGAAGATCGCGAAGATGGCGGCGAACTCCGCGCCCAGCACCCGGCCCGGGAACAGCCCGAGGAAGAACGCCACCGTGAACGACAGGAAGCCCAGCACCGGAACCGATTGCAGGATGTCGAGGAGCGGGATCAGCACCAGCTCGGCGCGGCGGCTCTTGGCGGCGAGCGTGGCGTAGCTCAGGGTGAACACCAGGGACGCCACGATGGCGGCGACCATCCGCATCATGGTGCGCAGCGCATAGTCGGGCAGGTTCGCAGGATCGAGCGAGACCGGCACCGCGTCGATCACGGCGAGCGGCAGCGTGGTGACCTGCGCCTCGTGCGCCACCAGGACGAAGCCGCCGATGATCAGCGAGAACGCGACGACGTCCCAGATGTTGGGAGTGAGCGCCCGGCGCGCCGTCAGCGGCAACGAGAAATAGTTCACCATGCGGCGTCCGCCCTGTCGGCGAAAGTGGAGAGCGGCAAAGTGCAGCGCACTAGGCGTGCCCGATCTCCCCCTCTTGCTGCGGCGAGGATGACACCCTCGTGACGGATGTCGCCGTCCCGCTATAGAACGCGCGCCGCGACAGGGGAACCCGGCTTTCGCTGCTGCGTTCGCCGCCAATTTGTGCAGGCCTGTCATTAATTTCGAACGACATATCTGCCGGACAGCGTAAACACGGCATATACAAAGCGATCTCGGACCGTCTCGAGCGACCCGCGACGTGGCGCGACGAATCGCGCAGGCCGCTGTTGCGGATGACACGCACGCGCCCTCACGCCCGTCCCGGCATGGCCGAGGAATCCCGGCGCTGCCTTGCTCCGCCGAATGCCGAAAGGGGGCGGCGGTCCGGCGGCGCCCGGGCGGCGCCTCGCCGCGAGAGCCGGCGACACGCGTTGACCCAATGTCATGCGAATTTAATGCTTCTTTGGGCGCCATTTTTATGCCCTAGTGGTGGGCCGATGATGGGCAGAGCCTGTGGAATGAACGGAATGATACGGAAATTCAATGAGATACGTCGGCACTGAGGATGCCGGGGAGGCCTCCGTGGCGACTCGGCGGCAGGTGGTTCCGATTCACTGGAAAATCGCCGGCACGCTGTGCCGCTCGGCGTTCCTGATCATCATCATGCTGGTTACCGCGCATATCAGCCTGCCCGGCAGCATGAGCAGCGCCGTGTTCACGCACCTCGCGGCCGCGGATTTCATCCGAGCCGCCATTGGCATCGCAGTCTGTGTGTTCCTGCTCGTGCAATTGTTCCGGCGGCCGCAGGATGAGCACGGATACAAGGCCTGGACATTGATCGGGCTCGCGCTGGCGGCAGTGGCGGTCTTCATCGTCGCCGTCCGCGGGGGGTTCCTCGATCTGGCGTGACCTCCAGCGTCCCTCCTCGGCGCCACCGCTTGGCTCGGAGTGCAGGCGAATGGGTTTATGCAATTTTGATGGCAAGGCGCACGATTGCGCATCGAGAATTTACCCGGACCTCCGTATAGGATCGTCCGGGCTGCGTGCCCAATCGCGAATCGAACCGAGGCGCTGGCAGGTAACCGGCGTGCTGCGGCCCTTATCTCTGGCATCGCCCGCCGGGCGGCGATAGCGAGGTCCGTAAGCGGTTCGACGCGATTTGATGATATGTCGGTGAGCCGTGGGGCGCACGCGGCGGTTTGCCGTCCTCTCCGATCGTCGCAACACCAACGGCCTTGCGCGTGGATGTGCCCAACCAGGATGTCGGGGTTGCCTTTGCGTCGTCTTTACTGGCACGACTCGGCGTCGGTCGAGATTCCATGGCAGCCGAGGATGCTCCGGTCGAGTGCCGTGGCAAGGTGCGGTCCGGCTTTTGCAGTGCAGCAGCCGGGCGGAATGCAGCCCTCCGGCGCCGGGGCATGAGTTTCTCGAGAGCAGTGATCCAGGCATGACGGACCACCCACCGCGACTGGCCGGGCTGAGGGCTCGCACCAAGCCTCGCGTGCGTGCCTCCATCATGCTGCTGCTGATCGCGGCGGCGGTCGGTGCCGGATTCCTGTGGTCCAAGACGCGCCTCGACGGGGCCGAGAAGGTCGACCACGATGTGCCGAGCCAGGCGAAGAAGCGGCCCGGCGCATTCTATCCGACCGACGCGCAGTGGGCCGGGCTGACGATCGAGAAGATCGAGCAGAAGCCGTTCCGCGCCGAGCTCGTCACCGACGGAAAAATCGCCGTCGACGAGAACCGCTCGACGCCGGTGTTCTCGCCCTATTCGGGCCGGGTGACGCGCATCGCGGCAGAGCCGGGCGACACCATCGAGCGGGGCCAGCTGCTGTTCGCCATCGAGGCGACCGACATGGTGCAGGCGCAGAACGATTTCATCACCGCGGTGGCCGGACTGGAGACGGCGCGCTCCCAGAACAAGCTGGCGCAGATCAACGAGAAGCGGCAGCACGACCTCTACGACGCCAAGGCCGTCCCGCTGAAGGACTGGCAGCAGTCCCAGGCCGACCTGGTCGCCGCCCAGGACAATCTGCGCACGGCGGAGATCGCGCTCGAAGCGGTCCGCAACCGGCTGCGCATTCTCGCCAAGACCGAGGAGGAGCTCAGCGCCTTCGAGAAGACCGGCAAGATCAATCCTGATACGCCGATCAATTCGCCGATCGCCGGCACCGTGGTGCAGCGCAAGGTCGGTCCGGGTCAGTTCATCACCAGCGGCGCGAGCGACCCGGCCGGCGATCCGGTCTTCGTGGTCGGCGATCTGTCGACCGTGTGGGTGGTCGCCAACGTCCGCGAGACCGACGCGCTCAAGATCCATCCCGGACAGGCGGTCGAATTCCGCGTCCTTGCCGCTCCCGGCCGCATTTTCACGGCGAGGATGAAATACGTGGCGACCGCGATGGACCCGGCCACCCGACGCCTGCTGGTGCGCGCCACCGTCGACAATCCTGACCGGGTGCTGAAGCCGGAGATGTTCGCCAGCGTGAGCATCTTCACCAGCGACGAGGTCATGTCGCCGGCGGTGCCGCGCGAGGCGATCATCTACGAGGGCGACGTCGCCCACGTCTGGGTCGCGGCGGACGACAAGTCGCTCGAGCTCCGCCGCTTCGAGCCGGGCCTGGGCACCGGCAATGTCGTGCAGGCGGCGAAGGGCCTGCAGGCCGGAGAGAAGATCGTGACCAGGGGCAGCGTGTTCATCGACCGCGCCGCCGGCGGCGAAGGGTGATGCGGTGATGCGCCTTCCGAGCCGCCGCGAGGCCGAGGTCCGGCCATGAACGCGGTCATCGGCTTCGCCCTGCGCCAGCGCGTGCTGGTCGTCGTAATCTTCCTCGGGCTGCTCGGGGCCGGCTTCATCGCCTTCACCAAGCTCAATATCGAAGCCTATCCGGATCCGGTGCCGCCGCTGGTCGACATCATCACGCAAAGCCCCGGCCAGTCCGCCGAGGAGATGGAGCGCTACATCACGATCCCGCTCGAGGTGCAGCTCGCCGGCATCCCGAACCTCAACGTGATGCGGACGATCTCGCTGTTCGGGCTCTCCGACGTCAAGCTGCAGTTCACCTTCGACGCCACGTATGGGCAGGCCGAGCAGCGGGTGCTCAACCGCCTGTCGCAGCTGCCGCCGCTGCCCAACAATGCGTCGCCGCAGATCTCCCCGTGGAGCCCGATCGGCGAGATCATGCGCTACAAGGTCGTCGGGCCGCCCGGCTACAGCGTGACCGACCTCAAGACGCTGCAGGACTGGATCCTGCAGCGCCGGTTCAAGGCGGTGCCCGGCGTCATCGACGTGACCGGGTTCGGCGGTCGCACCAAGGCCTACGACGTCGCGGTCGACCTCATCAAGCTGCAGGCCTACGGGCTGACCCTGCCGCAGCTGGTGCAGACGCTGAACAATTCCAACATCAACGTCGGCGGCCAGACGCTCAACATCAGCGAGCAGGCCGCCGTGGTCCGCGGCGTCGGCCTGATCCGCACGATCGACGACATCCGCAAGACGATGCTGACCCAGCAGAACGGCGTCCCGGTGCTGATCGGCGACGTCGCCGAGGTGTCGGTCGGGTTCCAGCCCCGGCTCGGTGTGGTCGGCCAGGACGAGGACGACGACATCGTCCAGGGCATCGTGCTGATGCGGCGCGGCGAGCAGAGCATGCCGACGATCGAGCGCGTGTCGGCCGAGATCAACAAGATCAACGCCAGCGGCCTGCTGCCCCCGGGCGTGCATATCGAGCGGATCTACGACCGCCGGGGCCTCATCAACACGACGACCACCACCGTTCTGCACAACATGCTGCTCGGCATCGTGCTGGTGTTCATCCTGCAGTGGCTGTCGCTGGGAAACCTGCGCAGCGCCATCATCGTGGCGGCGACCATTCCGTTCGCGCTGTTCTTCGCCATCGGCATCCTGGTGATCCAGGGCGAGTCGGCAAACCTGCTCTCGGTCGGCGCCATCGATTTCGGCCTCATCGTCGATGCCACCGTCATCATGGTGGAGAGCATCTATCTGCACCTCGCCGAGCAGTTCTCCTCGCGGCAGCAGGACCACGGCTCCGACCTGACCGGCAAGCTCGCCACCATCTACGACGCGGCGCGCGGCGTCAGCCGCTCGATATTCTTCTCCGCCACGATCATCATCGCGGGTTTCGTGCCGCTGTTCACCCTGAGCGGCGTCGAAGGCCACATCTTCGGCCCGATGTCGAAGACCTATGCCTATGCGATCGCAGGCGGGCTGCTGGCGACGTTCACGGTCTCGCCGGCGCTGTGCTCGCTGCTGCTGCCGGCGCTGGTCCAGGAGAGAGAGACGATCTTCGTGCGCGGGCTGCGCCGCGTCTACCGGCCGCTGCTCAATTTCGCCGTCACCTACCGGGCGATCACGCTGGGCTTTGCCGCCGTGCTCCTGGTCGGCGCCTTCCTGGCGGTACGCACCCTCGGGCTCGAGTTCCTGCCCAAGCTCGAGGAAGGCAATCTGTGGATCCGCGCCACCATGCCGGCCTCGATATCGCTGGAAGCCGGCAACGACTACGTCAATCGCATGCGCCGCGTCATCGCCGCCTTCCCGGAGGTGGTCACGACGGTGTCCCAGCAGGGACGCCCGGACGACGGCACCGACGCGACCGGTTTCTTCAACGCCGAGTTCTTCGTGCCGCTCAAGCCGCAGTCAGAATGGCCGGTCGGCATCGACAAGGAGGCCTTGACCAAGGAGATGTCGGCGAAGCTCGAGGCCGCATTCCCGGGGGTCGAGTTCAATTTCTCGCAGTACATCGAGGACAACGTCGAGGAGGCGGTGTCGGGCGTGAAGGGCGAGAACTCGGTCAAGCTGTTCGGGTCGGAGCTCAAGGTGCTGACCGCCACGGCGGAAAGGATCAAGGCCGTGATGTCCACGGTGCCCGGCATCACCGATCTTGCGGTGTTCACCTCGCTCGGACAGCCGACCGTGCAGATCGACATCGATCGCGCCAAGGCCGCCCGCTACGGGCTCGCCCCGGGCGACATCAACACAACGGTACAGACCGCGATCGGCGGCCAGGCGGCGGGCGACCTCTACGAGTACGGCAGCGACCGGCACTTCAACATGCGGGTGCGGCTG
>JBEKZK010000149.1:0-8729 GCA_049509935.1 Xanthobacteraceae bacterium
TTCGTGGCCAAGGGTCTGCTGGCGATGCGCCGCCGCGACCGCGTCGGGCTGACCGCCCTGATGGATGTCGCCAAGCTGTCGGGCCCTCCCGAGCCGTGGCACCTCGGGTTCATGCTCGGGCCGCGCATCAACGCCGGCGGGCGCATCGGCCGGGCGGATCTCGGCGTCCGCCTGCTGCTGGAGGAGGATGAGACCAGCGCTGCCGCGCTCGCCGCTGAGCTCGACCGGCTCAACCGCGAGCGCCAGGCGATCGAGCTTGCGACCCTGGCCGAAGCCGAAGCCGAGGCGGCCGCGGCGCTCGGCATCGCCGAGGCCGGCGCCGTCGTGGTCACGGCGGGAAGCTGGCATCCTGGCGTCGTCGGGCTGGTCGCGGCCCGGCTCAAGGAGCGTTTTGGCCGGCCGGCGTTCGCGGTCGCGCTCGATCCGGGCGGCACCGCCACCGGCTCCGGCCGTTCGATCGTCGGCGTCGACCTCGGGCGTGCGGTGCGTGAGGCGGTCGCCGCCGGCATCCTGGTGAAGGGTGGGGGTCATGCCATGGCGGCCGGCGTCACCTTGCGAAAGGAAAATCTCGCGGCGTTCCGCGCCTTCCTCGAGGCGGGGCTCGCCACTGCGGTGGCGGCCGCGCGCCGCGACGATGCGCTGCTGATCGATGGCGCCGTGACGGCGGCCGCCGCCAGCGCCGAGCTGGTCCGCACCATCGCCCGGGCCGGACCTTACGGCGCCGGCAATCCCGATCCGGTGCTCGTCCTGCCGTCGCACCGGATCGTGTTCGCCGACGAGGTCGGCCAGGCCCATGTGCGCGTCCGCCTGCGCGCCGACGACGGAGCGATGATCGGCGCCGTCGCCTTCCGGGCCGTCGGCAAGCCGCTCGGCCAGGCCCTCATCGAGAGCCGCGGCCGGCCGGTGCACGCCGCCGGCACGCTCAGCCTCGATCGCTGGAACGGCGACGAGCGGGTGCAGCTGCGGCTGATCGACATCGCGCCGGTCGATCCCACATTTGGGTGACGGAAGGCCTCATTCTGCCGCGACCTCCGTGTTGAGCCGTTGCTTGCGCAGCTCGATCCGCGCGATCTGATTGCGGTGCACCTCGTCGGGTCCGTCGAAGATGCGCATCGCGCGGGCGCCCGCGTAGGCGTAGGCGAGGCCGAAGTCGTCGGTCACACCGGCCCCGCCGTGCGCCTGGATGGCGAAGTCGAGCACCCGGCACAGCATGTTCGGGGCCACCACCTTGATCATGGCGATCTCCGCCAGCGCCGCCTTGTTGCCGACCCGGTCCATCATGTCGGCCGCCTTGAGCACCAGCAGCCGCGCCTGCTCGATGCCGATGCGCGCTTCCGCGATGCGCTCCAGCGTCACCGTCTGCTCGGCGAGCGGCTTGCCGAACGCCACACGCGACTGCACGCGCCGGCACATCTTCTCCAGCGCCACCTCGGCCTGCCCGATCGCGCGCATGCAGTGGTGGATGCGGCCGGGACCGAGCCGGCCCTGCGCGATCTCGAAGCCGCGGCCCTCGCCCAGCAGGATGCTGGTCAGCGGCACCTTGACGTTCTCGAACACGAGCTCCGCATGGCCGTGCGGCGCATCGTCGTAGCCGAACACCGGCAGCCAGCGCACGACCTTGACGCCGGCGGTGTCGCGCGGCACCAGGATCATCGACTGCTGGCGGTGGCGGTCCGCGTTGGCCGGATCGGTCTTGCCCATGACGATCAGCAGCTTGCAGCGCGGATCCGGCGCCCCGGACGACCACCACTTGCGGCCGTTGATCAGGTAGTGGTCGCCGTGCCGCTCGATGCGGGTCTCGATGTTGGTGGCGTCCGACGAGGCGACGGCAGGCTCGGTCATCGCGAAGCATGAGCGGATCGTGCCCTCGAGCAGCGGCTCGAGCCATTCGGTCTTCTGCTCCGCCGTGCCGTAGCGCTCGATGGTCTCCATGTTGCCGGTGTCGGGCGCCGAGCAGTTGAACACCTCGGGCGCCCAATGCACCCGGCCCATGATCTCGCACAGCGGCGCGTATTCCAGGTTGGTCAGCCCGGCGCCGCGCGTGGATTCCGGCAGGAACAGGTTCCACAGCCCGGCGTCGCGGGCCTCCCGCTTGAGCTTCTCGATAACGCTGTTCGGCTGCCAGCGATCGCCGGAATCCGTCGCCTCCTTGTAGGCCTGCTCGTTCGGATAGACGTGCTGGTCCATGAACGCCTGCAGCCGCTGCTGCAGCGCCTTCACCTTCGCGGAATATTCGAAGTTCATCCTCGCCCATCCTCCGTTTGCCGGCCCCTGGGGGGCCACGGCCGCCGACGTCCGTGGCGGCGCACATTTCGGGTTGGCGATGATAGACCGGAGGGTGGGCAAAGCGAAGCGTGCCCACCATCGGCGCTCACGGTTGGGGCGGCGCGAAGGGCGCCCATAGCCCGCGAAGACGGGCGTTAGGGCCCTTTTGTGCCCAGCCTGCCGAACGGCGCCGCGATCGCCCGATCACGTCGGTGACGCCGGCCGGAGAACGCGCTATGGAACCGATGGGAGCCGCGAATGCGCGCCGACGTCGTGCAATCCGCGGCGCGCCATTCTCCGGGTCGAGCCGATGCAACAGGCGACCGTCTATCAGAAGCCGCGCGGCACGCCGCGTGCCGGCGAGATGATCGTCACCAGCACCCGCGACCACAACTGCGGCGGCCGCTGCTTTGCGCCGTAAGGCCGTGGGACGAGTTGCTGCCCGCCTTGTCGCGCTGCTCGCGCTCGCGTCCGGCATCGCCGCCGCTCAGCCGCGCGAAAAGCGGATCGCGCTGGTCATCGGCAATGCCGGCTATCAGGCAAGCACGCTCGCCACGCCGGCCAACGATGCCGGCCTTGTCGCACAGACCCTGCAGGCGGCTGGCTTCGACGTCGTCGGCGCCCGCGACCTCGATCAGGATACCTTGCGTCACGCGCTGCGCGACTTTCTCGACCAGGCCCAGGCATCCGGGCCGGACACCGTCGCGTTCGTCTATCTGAGCGGCTACGGGCTGCAGCTCGAAGGCGAGAACTACTTCGTTCCGGTCGATGCCAGGATCGCGCGCGACACCGATGTCGCGATCGAAGCGGTCCGCCTGTCGGACTATGTCCGGCCGCTCGCCGCGCTCAAGCTCGAGGCCGGCGTCGTCGTGCTCGATGCCGCCAGGGCGAGCCCGTTCTCCCTGTCGGGCGCGCCGCTGGCCGGCGGGCTGGCGCTGGTCGAGCCGGAGCCCGGCATGCTGATCGCGTTCGGCGCCGCTCCGGGCACGGTGGCGCCGGACGGGCAGGGGCCTTACGGACCCTACGCGCTGGCGCTCGCCGAAATGATGCGCAACGGCGGCCTGCCGCTGGGCGAGCTGTTCGACCGCGTGCGCCTGCGCGTCAACGAGGTCACCGGCGGAGCCCAGGTGCCGTGGCACGCCGCGAAAGTGCAGGCGCCGTTCGTGTTCTTCGAGCGGACAGCCGATGCGCCTCAGGGGGCCGTTTCGGCCGAGCAGCAGCGGGCGGCGCGCGCCCGGCCGATCCGCGACCTCGGCCCCGGGGATGCCTATGCGGCGGCCCTCGATCGCGACACCCTGCAGGACTATCTGGAGTTCCTCGACGCCCATCCGGACGATCTGATGGCGCCGCGGATCCGTGCCATCGTCGCCGCCCGGCGCGAGGCCGTCACCTGGCGCCGCACCCGCCTCGAGGACACCGCGGCGCTCTACTGGTCGTATCTGCGCCGCTATCCGCAGGGACCGCACGCGGCCGACGCGCGGCGCCGGCTCGCCCTGCTGTCCGCGGCGCTCGAGCCGCCGCCGGCCTTCCCGGTGTTCGTCTACGACGTGCCGCCGCCGCCGCCGGAGGAGCTGATCTATGTCGACCGGCCGGTCCTCGACTTCGACGATCCGGACTTCGCCTTCGCGCCGCCGCCCCCGCCGCCGGTGTTTCTTCTGCCGCCACCGCCACCGGACCTCGAGCTGCTGCCGGCGCCGCCGCCGCCGGACGCGCTGTTCGTGCTGCCGACACCGCAATACCTGCCGGTGCCGGTGTGGATCCGTCCGCCCGCCACCATCGTGCCGCCGCCGGCGGGCAACGTGATCTTCCACAACGTCCACAACAGGGTGACGATGGACCCCGGGACGCACACGCTGGCGATCACCAGGCCGGACGGCACCAGCGTCACCGTCTCACCCCCGGCGGTGCCGGGCGCCGGACCGGCCGGAGGACGCGGCGTGACCATCGGGCCAGGGCTGCCGCCATCGGTCGGCCGCAAGGCGCTGGCGACGGAGGGGCAGCCCGGGCCCGCTCCACCGCCCGCTCCGCTCCCGCTCCCGCCACCGCCGATCCGGCTGCAGCCGCACCCTCTGCCGCCGCCCGCGGGCCAGTCTCCGCCGCCGCAGGTCCTCCGCCCGCAGACGGCGCAGCCGGGCTCTTTGCCGCAGCAGCGCGACGCGCCGCCGGGCCAACCGCAACAGGTCGACCAGCAGCGGCAGAAGCAGCTGGAGTTGGAGCGGCAGACACAGGCCGAGCAGGAGCGTGTGAGGCAGCTCGAGCAGCAGCGGCAACTGCAGATCCATGAGGAGCGCCGGGCGCAGGAGGAGCAGCAGCGGCAGCAGCAACTCGAGCAGCAGCGGCAGCAGCAGATTCTGCTGCAGCATCAACAGCGTCAGCAGCAGGAGCTGCAGCGGCGACAGCAGCTCCAGCGGCACGAGCTGCAGCGGCAACAGCAAATCCAGGAGCAGCAGCGCTTGCAGTGCGGAGGCCCCGGGCACCCTCCGTGCCCGAGGTGACGAGGATCATGGGCCAACCACTGATCTACAGCGCTTCCGGGACGAGGCGCGGCAACGAGTGACTCACTACGGCTGGGAACCGCAGTAGCCCGTTGGCGCCACGCTGCCGCAGCGCTCAGAAATACTTGGCCTGGAGATCGACGGTCGACTCGACGCCGAGACGATCGAAATTGGTCGCCAGCCAATCCTCGGCGCGCTGCCGGCCGGTCTCATGAAGATGCGACAGGAACTCCCAGTCGCTGTTGAACCGGCTGGATCCCGGCAGCTCTCGCATCACGTCCTCGGCTTCGACCGAGTGGATGAAGATGCGCTTGCCGTCGGTGAATCGCCCGTCGTCGATGAGCTTGGTCACGAAAGCCACCGCACGCATCTCGTGGATGAGGGATGTATTGAAGCTGATCTCCTGCATGCGATGCATGATGGCGCGCGAGCTGGTGGGAATCTCCGGCCGTTCGGATGGCGTGAGGTGAACCATGATGACGTCGGGAGCCTCGCATCCGTAGATGACGGGGAAGATCGCGGGATTTGCCGCGAACCCGCCGTCCCAATAGTGATCGCCGTCGATCTCGACGGCGCGCGTCAGCAGCGGCAGGCAGGTGGAGGCCAGCACGTGGTCGGAGCCGATCTCCTCGCCGGAAAAGACCTTGAGCTTTCCGGTTCGCGCATTGGTCGCGCAGATGAACAGCTTGACCGCCGGCTGCCGCCGCAGCCGCTCGAAGTCGACGACCTCCTCGAGCAGGCACTTGAGCGGGTTGAAGTCGAGCGGATTGAACTGGTAGGGCGACGAAAAGTAGGTCAGCGCGTTCATGAACATGTAGCCGGGTGAATTGTCGAGGCCGAAATCCGCGCCCATCTTGTCGATCACGGACGGCTGGAGGAAGCCGTGGGACGCCGTCTGCGACATCCGCGTCCAGAACCGCCTCAGCGCGTTCCTCGCCTCCTCGGGCCCCCCGGCCGCCAGGCCATGGGCGAGAACCACGGCGTTGACGGCGCCGGCGCTCGTTGCCGTGATGCCCTCGACGACCAGTCGCTCGTCCTCGAGCAGGCGATCGAGCACGCCCCAGGTGAAGGCACCGTGGCTGCCGCCGCCCTGGAGCGCCAGGTTGACGACCTTCTGGCCGGCACTCGCGGCGGGCATGAGTGCGGCGTGGGGGGCGCGTGTCGGCAATTCGAATTGGTGCGAATGCGTTCCGTGCATATTACGTCTCCTGTCGGCTCTCTTGCGGGCTGTTCTTGCTGTCCGTCGCCGGGCGCCTGGCGCGCTCACCCGAGGCTTCGGTAGCTGGTAGGCGTCGGTCGCCTTCCGATGGGGAGAGCCGGTTGGTTTGGTCTATCGACCTTATGGGTTCAACGTCCTTCCGCCACGATTGTTGCACCGCAGCGGACACCACGACTGATATGGGATTCGGGCGGGCGCACGCCACTCACAAGCGCTCGCGCGCGTTCACGTTTTGCGTGAGCGAATTGTGATCGCAGACTGGAACTACGGTGAATTACGGCCCGTCGCGGCCGTCGTCATCAGCGTCCCGAGATCGATCGCTTGTCCCATCGCGAGGTAACCGGCTCGGTTGGGATGCAGCCTGTCGCCGGGGCCACCCGTCGTGCTGTCGGGGACGAGCTCGGCGCGTAGGCCGCCGGTCTGCGGATCGAGCGTCGCGCCGTCGAAGTCGATGACGCCGTCGAACAGGTCGGACGCGCGGATGACATCGTTGAGCGCCCGGCGCTTGGCGTCCTGCTCGGCGAAGCCGTGTGCCGGGCTGGAGCTGCCGAGCGCCGACGTCAGCGTGGCGCCGACGACGCGCACGCCGGGTATCCGCGCACGGATGCGGCCGACGACCTCGCGCATGGCCGTCTCGACGGCGCCGGCGGTAGCATTGCCGTTGCGGCTGAAATCATTGATGCCTTCGAGCCAGATCACGGTCGACACGCCGGACAGGCTCAGCACATCGCGCTCCAGGCGGTCGGGGGCCGAGGGACCGCCGGCAAACGGCTGCTGCGGCGAATAGCTCTTCGGCCCGGTCACCTGGTTGCCGCCGATGCCGGCATTGACCACGGCGACCGAGCCTCCGTGGATCGCGTGCAGCCGGCGCGCCAGCACGTTGGGCCAGCGGTCCTCGCCGTTGAGCGTCGAGGCGGTGCCGTCGGTGATCGAATCGCCGAACGCCACGACGAGCCGGGTGCCCGCGGGAGCCCGCATGTCGACGGCGTCGAGAAAATACCAGGACGTGGTGCTGAACGGGAGCGCGGATTCGTCCTCGAGATGGCCGGTGGCGCCGGTCCCGGGCGCGCCGACATAGGAGGTGGTCAGCGCCTTGGCGTGCCAGGTCATCGGTCCGCTCTCGCCCGCCACGTGGAAGCTCACCGCGAGCCTGCGGCCGGCCAGAGCCGCCGCGTCGCCGCGCCAGAACGGGAGATCGATCGGGTCGCTCCAGACCACGTCGCCAGGCGCAATGGTAACGCCGGGATGGCCGCCAAAGGTCGCCGCGGCATTCGTTCCCGGTATCAGTGCCGGTCCGCCCAGCTGCAGCCCGACGTGCACGCCGTCGAGGGTCACCGGCCCGGTTCCAAACGCATTGGAAAAGCGCAGGCGCGTCTGCCGGCCCCAGATGTCGGGCGGCACGATCAGGCGGAACGTCTGATCCCGTGCGCCAGCCCGCGGATCCGGGAAGGCGAGCCTCAGATCGGGTTGCGCGGACGGATTGCCCACCGGGTAGGGGCCCTGTCCCGACCCGGCCCAAGCGGTGACCCAGGTCTCGCCGGTCTGCGCCGCGGCGGTGAGCGGAACCAGCACGGCGGCGAGCATCAGGAGGGCTAGCACCAGTGGCACGGCGTTTCCTCGGGTGCGGTGTTGGCGCTTGGCGCGATGACGGCTGTCCGCGGTGGAATTACGGTGGGAATTACGGTGACAGTGCACTTAATCGCCCGGATCAATGACTTTGTCGATAGGCAACTAAGTGCACTGTCAACGTAACTTCGTAACTTGAGGCTTCGCGCCCGGCGCTTGCTCGGCAAAGCCGTGCGCCGGGCTGGAGCTGCCGAGCGCCGATGTCAGCGCGGCGCCGGCGACGCGCTCGCCGGGGATCCGCGCGCGGATGCGGCCGACAACCTCGCGCATCGAGGTCTCGACCGCGTCGGCCGCAGCGCTGCCGCTGCGGCCGAAATCGTCGAAGGCGAGTGGTCTGCGGCGGCGGTGCCTGGCGGCGCAACCGCCTGCTCGGAGAAGAGACTGTGTCGGCAACCCTCAGACGCCCCACAGCCGACAAGGCGGCACGAGATGTCTCGCTCTTCAGTCCATCAAAAGAGCCGGAACTGGGCTCACCAACGAGGCGGCTGCGAGATTGGCGAGGATTCGATCGTTATTGATCATGATGGGCGACGACAGGACGTCACGGAGGTGGCGGCCCATGCTGAATTCGTTGTCGTTACGGTAGCCGGAAAGTCCCGTCGCTTGCAGCGCGCTCATCACGGTCGAAACGGCCAACTCGGATGAATTCACCTTGAGGAGGGTCATCGACGTCTGGAAGTCGATCGACTCGAGCTCGCGCTCATCGGACGACGCGGCCTCAAATCTCTTCACCGCTGATCCGATGAAGCCCCTCAGCAACTGCAGCGACGCGGTCGCTCGTGTGAGATGCGTGGCACCGGGAGGGAGCTGTCCACCCGCGGAACGTGCGGCGTTGCGGACGAACATTCTGGCGCGCTCCACCGCTCCGGCCGCGACGCCTGCCCAGGTTGCGCTCCACATCATGTGCGCAAACGGCACCATTGTCCGCAGATGGATCTTCTCGTAGGGCTCCGCCAGGATTTGGTCGCTGTCGCCCCTCGCCTTGAGCGTAAAGCCGTCGCTGCGGGTGCCGCGCATACCGAGCGTGTCCCAGCCGACAACGGGCTCGAGGGAATAGTCATCCTTCAGAAACACGGCGAGGACCTGGTCGGACGTCGCATCATCGGCCGAGCGACGGGCCGTCG
>JBEKZK010000015.1:0-17372 GCA_049509935.1 Xanthobacteraceae bacterium
CGTCATTGCCGCCTTGGTGTTTGGCTGCGCGATCGCGGGTCTGTACGTCCAGAGACTGCTGCCGGATGAGCATAAATCGGAGACGTCTCGCGACCTGCTCAAGCAGCTCACAGGAATAGTCGGCCTGCTTCTGGCATTGATACTCGGGACGGTTACCGGCGCCAGCTTCAGCTCTTTCTGGACCCAAAGATCCGAATTGGAAGCGTTTTCAGCGCAGATGCTCCTGCTCGATCAATCCCTTGCACAATATGGGACTGATACCAAACCCGCGCGCGCTGCCATGAAGGATACTCTGGTTCAAGCCTATCGGCTGATCTGGGGCGGTGGCGACGTCGATAAGAGCACGCTCACGGTCGCCGTGCCGCTGGCCCGCTTGCGGGCAATGAACGAGTTTCTCGGCACGCTCGAGCCCAAGACGGATATGCAGAAGCACGCGCTGGAAAAAGCCCGCGAGCTCGTCTGGTCGGTTACGCAGTCTCGGCTGCTGATGTCCCTGCAGGTGTCCAGCCACCCCGTGAGTTGGCCGCTGATGACGATTCTGCTGTTTTGGACCCTCGCGCTGTTCTTCGCGTTTGGCCTGCTCTCTCGCACCATCAATGCCACCGTCGTGACGGCACTGGCTTTCGCCGCGTTGTCCGTCGCCGGCGCGATGTTCCTGATCCTGGAGCTCGGACGACCATATACCGGGCTGTACAAGGTGTCGCCGGCCGCGCTCCAGGAGACGATCGAATTCCTCGACAAATAGAACATGATGTTGCCCGACCGGTGGTGGGCCGAGCTCGACCTCTGCCGACCAGGGTCAACGGAGCCAGACGGCCTGGCGCATCGGTGTGGCGAGCCATGAGCATCGCGGTCAGCACCGGGGACGGCTGTCTGGTGGCGTCGTCACACACCTGGCATTGGCCAGCGTGGCGTGGAACTGCGCGACCTGTTCGAGTGGCACGAACCGATCCTCGGCGCCAGCCAGGATCAGCACATCGCCGTGAATGCGAACAGCGGCATCCCCCTGCCTGATCGTCGGGAGCGCGAGCGGGTGGCTCCGCTCGCTGGCGCCGCTCTTGCAGCCCCTCGCTTTCCCGCATGAGCGCGGGGTGGCGTGGCTGCGCCACAACATCGAGGAAGCGGAATGCTCGATCACCTATTGCCGCCGCTTTGGCGACGCGCAACCCGCAAGGCCGAGCGAGTGCACGCTCTTTGGAGCGGGCCCCGGATGCCTGGTACAGCTGGGTGGACTCGAACCACCGACCTCCTGATCCACAGTCAGGCGCTCTAACCAACTGAGCTACAGCTGCACGTGCCAAAACGGGATCGGCGAGCCGGCGGACACTATGAAGAAAGGATCGGCTTGGCAAGCGCCCGGGCCGGGCTCCGACCCCGCCCCGGCCCCCTTTGGTCGCCGGAAGTCAGCCGCCCGTTCAAAAGCAAAAGCCCGGGCAACCGGCCCGGGCTTCGTACGCGACGCAACGTGCGGAGGCGGGTGCGCCGCCTCCGGCCGCTTACGCAACCTTCTTGAAGGCGTTGCCGACGCCATTCTTGATCGGCTCGGCGGTCTCGGTCGCGACCTTCTGGGCGAGCGCGGCGAGCTCCTTGGTCTGCGCCGTCATGGCCTCGAACTGCTTGCGCGCATGGGCGGTCGACAGCTCGACGGCGTCGGACAGCGACTTGACGTCCAGCAGCTCCTTGGCGAAGTCGAACGCCGCATTGGAGTTGCTCCGCGCGGCCTCGAGCACCTTGAGGTTATACTCGGAAGCGCCCTTGGCGGCGGTCGTATAGGTGTCCTCGAGCACGTCGGTTGCCTCCTCGGCGGCGGCCTTCACCTTGTCGTAGGCCTCCTTCGCCTGGGCGACGCTCTTCTCGGCGATCTCGCGGAAGGCCGGCGGCACCTCGAACTTCGGCATGTCGAACTTGGGCATCTCGAACTTGGGCATCTCGAACTTGGGCATGTCGAACATCGGGACGACCGGGCTGGTCGCCGGCTTGGCGGGCTTGGCGGGTTTGGCACTGGAGACATCGGTCATGGCGTCGTTCCTTTGGACGGGCGGCTCATCCTCGGACCCCGGACCGGCCGCCCTGTGTCGACCCAGCGCCTCTGGTCCCCTGCCGCTGCTGGCCTTCGTGCCCGCCGCGGCAAATCGGTGAGCGCTTGATAGACGGCGCTATGGTGCAATGCAACATGGATTTATTGCCTCGCACAATTCAGGGCAGCCTGAAGCTCCGACAAGGCTGCAGGCGCGCCGCCGGGGTTGCCCATAAGTTACTCAATCTGCTGCCGGAAATTTCACACGGGCGAGCGTTTCGCGCGGCTGACGCGACACGTTGCCGCACGAAAGTCGGCCGTCCGACGGTCATATCTGCGCGGCGACGCCGCAGTCCAAGGTACCGGACGCGGCGGACTTCCCGCGCGCCTCAGGACGGCGGTTTGGCCATGGTCATCGCGGCCTTGGAGGCGCTCTCACCGATCTCCTTGGCCTGCTCCGCCATGGTGGCCATCTGGCTCTTGATGAACTCGGCCTGCAGCCGCATCACCTCCTGCAGGTCCTTGGCACGGACGAGCTTCTGGGCGAACTCGAAGGATGTCGCCATGTTGCGCTCGGCAAAGCTCACTGCCTTGCGGCCGACGTCCTTGGCGCTGGCCTGGGCGGCGGCGGTCTGCCCCTCCAGGGTGTCGACCGCCTTCTGTGCCGCCGTGATGAAGCCTTCGAAGGCGACCTTCGCCTGCGCCACGCTGTTCTCGGCGAGCTGGCGCATGTCGCCTGGGATTTCGAAATTCGACATCGGGTCTTTTGCCATCGGGGGTTCCTCCGCGGTTCGGCGTATCCGGCGTCCGCCGCATCATGCCGCAAACCAGCCGTTCGCATAAGCATTTCGTATGGCGCCGCGGCCTGCGGCCGTTAACGATATCCCCGATGGGCGGGTGCGGCGGCGGGCGCCGGCGTGGACGCCACCCCACCCTCAAGACTAAGAGTATTAAGGCTTTGTTTACTCTGCGACCGTGCGACGCCGCGGTCGAACGGCATGAAACCGCCCGATGACCGAGGCTCAACGGCTTCTCGCGCAGCTACGCGACCCCCGACTGGCGCCGCACCTGGTGAGCGCGGTTGCGGCATGGATGTGGGCGGCCGACGGGTCGCGCGTGCTGTGGGCCAACGCGGCAGGCGCGGTCGCGCTTGGGGCCGCGACACCGGCGGCGCTCATCGGCCGTCGGTTCGCCGCAACCGATCCGACGGCCGCCGCGGTCCGGCGGCTCTCGACGACCCTGGCGCGTTCCGGCCCGGCGCGGCTCGAGCGGGTGCGCGGGTTCGGCGGCCCACTGGGCCGCCCGCTCGCCTGTGCGTGCTCGCGGCTCACCCTCGACGACGGCACGTCGGCGATCCTGATGGTCGCGGCGGAGCCGCCGCTACGCCCGTTGCGGCTTGTCGAAAGGGTGATGCCCCTGCTCACCGGCTGCGCGGACCCGGTCGCCGCGTATGCCCCGGACGGCAGCCTGATCCACGCGACCGCATCCGCCGTCGAGCGCCTGGACGGGACCACGAGCCTCGGCACGATCGGTGCGGACGCGCTCGCCGGCACGGCGCTCGATGCCGGGGCGGCGTGCGGCGACAGCACGACCGGACGGCTCCGGGTCGAGCGGTTCGGCAGCCGCGCCGACACGGTCCTGATCGCCACCTGGGCCGACACCGCCGAGGCCGGGCATGGGCCACCCGACCCCGCCGCCGGAGGCGCTGCAGCGGCGGCGGACCGTGGAGCCGCGATCGGGAACGAGCCCGGCGAGCCGCCAGCCCCGGGCGGTGAGGCGCGACACCCGGCGGAGCCGCGCGAGCCGCCATCTTGGCGACGGCAGCCGCTGCGCTTCGTCTGGCAGATGGCGGCCGACGGAACGTTCACGCTGGGCTCCAACGCGTTCGCCGAAGCGGTCGGGCCGAGGACCGCGGCGTTGCTGGGCCGCCCGTGGCGCGAGATCGCCGCCGATCTCGCGCTCGATCCGGGCGGACACGTCGCCGCCGCGGTGGCGTCTCACGAGACCTGGAGCGGCATCGTGGTCGGCTGGCCGGTCGACGCGACCGGCGAGCGCGCCGCCGTCGAGCTGTCGGGCCTGCCGGTCTTCGACCACGACCGCACGTTCCGCGGCTACCGGGGGTTCGGCGTCTGTCGCGACGTCGTTAGGCTTTCGCCCCATCACGAGCCGTTGGCCGCAGACGCCGGCGATGACGAGCCGGAGCAGGGTCGACCGGAGGCAGGCGGGCGTCCGGCCGTCGCGGGCGCCGAGCCGCGACCCGTGCTCACGGTGGTGCCGGCGGCCAAGAACGTGGTGCCGTTCCGCAGCGCCGGTGGCCCGGCACCCGACAAGCGCCCGGCGCTGACCCCGGTCGAGCGTCCGGCTCTTCGCGAGGTCGGCAAGGCCTCGGATCCCGCCGGCGAAGACGGCCCGCCCGCGCGCACGCCACCGGTCATGCCGGCGATCGAGCATCACGGCGGCGCTCCGATCGCGTCGGGTGGGGCCGCGGTCGCGCCGATCGCCGCGCCGAACGACCGCCCAGCCACGTCCGGGGCGATCGATCCGGAACTCTACGAGATTGCGATCCCGAGCGCCTACGCGCCGCGCATCGAGCAGCGCCATCAGGAAGCGCCGGCGGGGGCCGAGGCCGCCGACCGGCAGGCGATCGTCGACCGGCTTCCGGTCGCCGTGCTCGTCTACCGGGCCGATCGGCTGATCTTCGCGAGCCCGGCGCTGCTCGATTGGACCGGCTGGGCCGACCTCGCCGAGATCGCTGCGGCCGGCGGCCTCGAGGTCCTGTTCACCGGGCGCGATCAGGCGCTGCCGGAGACCGCCGACGGCACCGGGCGAACGCTGGCGCTGGCACATCGCCGCGGCGATCCGCTGACGGTCGATGCCCGGCTGTTCACGGTGCCATGGGAGGACGGGCCGGCGCTCGCGCTCGTCCTCATGCGGTCCGCCGGCGGCGGCGTGCAGGCTGCCGCACCGCCACGCCCCGACGATGACATCCAGGAGCTCGAGGCGATCCTGGAGACCGCGACCGACGGCGTCGTGAGGGTCGAGCGGGACGGTCGCATCATCTCGCTCAATCGCGGCGCCGAGGCGCTGTTCGGCTACGACTCGGACGATCTCAAGGGCCATCCGTTCATCGATCTGTTCGCCCCCGAAAGCCACCGCACGGCGCTCGACTATCTCGACGGGCTGTCCCTCGGGGGCGGAGTCCCCGACGGCGGTCTCGAGGTGGTGGGGCGAGGCCTCAACGGCGGCCAGATTCCGCTGTTCATGACGATGGGACGGATCGGCGAGGGCGGCGACAGATGCTGCGCGGTGTTCCGCGACATGACGCGGTGGAAGCGGGTCGAGCAGGACCTCATTGGCGCCAGGCGCCAGGCCGAAACGGCGTCCTCCGCCAAGTCCGATTTCCTCGCCAGGATCAGCCACGAGATCCGCACGCCGCTCAACGCCATCATCGGCTTCTCCGAGGTGATGATGGAGGAACGGTTCGGCCCGCTCGGCAACGACCGCTACCGCGGCTATCTCAAGGACATCCACACCTCGGGCGGCCATCTGGTGTCGCTGATCAACGACCTGCTCGATCTCTCCAAGATCGAGGCCGGGAAGGTCGAGCTGGTGTTCGCAACCGTCGACCTCAACACGCTGGTCAAGGAATGCGTCGCCCTGATGCAGCCGCAGGCGAACCGCGAGCGCATCATCATCCGCATCTCACTGTCGTCCAGCCTGCCGCCGATCGTGGCCGACGCCCGCTCGGTCCGCCAGATCGCGCTCAATCTGCTGTCGAACTCCATCAAGTTCACCCGAGCCGGCGGCCAGGTCATCGTTTCGACCGCGCTCGGCGACGGCGGCGACGCCATCCTGCGGGTACGCGACACCGGGGTCGGAATGAGCGAGCAGGAGATCGCCACCGCGCTCGAGCCGTTCCGGCAGCTCGCGACCTCGACCCGCTGGGGCTCGGGCGGAACCGGCCTCGGACTGCCACTGACGAAGGCGCTGGCCGAATCCAATGGTGCGAGCTTCAAGATCAAGAGCGCGGTGGACGCCGGTACCCTGGTGGAGATCACGTTCCGTGCGACCGGCGCGCCCGGCCGGTGAAAGCAACTGCGTCATGGCCGCTGCGTGTCGACTCGGGCCCCGACAGGAATGTCCGCCACGAACGCAGATGTGATCCCGGCGCCGGTTGAACGGCATCACGGGAGCAGGCAGGCTGCACGGGTCGACCGGCAGGGCTGAGATCCAGCCGCAGGCGCCGCGCCGATGCCTCGCCGGCTTCATCGTTCCGGCCAGATCTCGGAACGAGAATCGGCTAGGCTCGATCGTTCTGATTGCCGGACGCGCCGACTGCCGGAGCGTCGTGCGATCGAACATCGCGGAGGTGGAGCGATGGTGAGCGGGATTGCGTTGCGAACCGCACGACGCTGGCTGGTCGTGCTGATCCTGGTCCTTCAGGCATCGGCGGCGCTGGCGGCGGAGCGGGTCGACCTCCTGCTGGTGTTCGCGGTCGACGTATCGCGCAGCATCGACGCACCGAAGTTCCAGTTGCAGCGCGAAGGCTACGTGGCGGCGATCAACAATCCCCGGGTGATCGAGGCGATCCGATCGGGCGGCACCGGACGTATCGCGGTCTGTTTCGTGGAGTGGTCCGGCGTCACCTCGCAGAAGCTGGTGATCGACTGGACCGTCATCAGCGACGCCGAATCGGCCCGTCACTTCAGCGACGGCATCGTCGAGGCCCCGCGGTCCTTCGCCGACCGCACCTCGATCAGCGCCGGCATCGACTTCGCGATGCAGCAGCTCGACCATGCGCCCTACCAGGCCCCGCGGCGCACCATCGACGTGTCGGGCGACGGCACCAACAATTCCGGCCGCGACGTCACGCTCGCCCGCGACGAGGCGCTCGCCAAGGGCGTCACCATCAATGGCCTGGTGATCCTGAGCGACGCGCCGCTCGCCTGGAACCCGGAGCACACCAACCCGCCCGGCGGGCTCGGCGAATACTACCGGCATAACGTGATCGGCGGCCCCGGCTCCTTCGTCCTGGTGGCACAGAACTTCGAGTCGTTCGGGCAGGCCATCATCAACAAGCTGATCGCCGAGGTCGCGCAGGCCGCGGAGGTGCGGCACGCGGCGCTGCGGTGAGGGCGATCGACGCCCAGTTCAGACGCTGAAGGCTCGCGATGTTCACCCTCTCGGAGCTCGAGGCCGTCATCCCGACCGTGCGCGCCCACGTGCCGGCGACGCCGCAATATGCCTGGCCGCTGCTGCGCCAGCGCACCGGCGTCGAGGTCGTGGTCAAGCACGAGAACCACGCCCCGACCGGCTCCTTCAAGGTGCGCGGCGGGCTCGTCTATGTCGACCGCTTGCGTCGCCGCCGCCCCGACGTGACCGGCATCATCACGGCGACGCGGGGCAACCACGGCCAGTCGCTCGCGTTCGCGGCCGGCCGCGCCGGCATGGCGGCGACCATCGTGGTTCCGCACGGCAACTCGCCGGAAAAGAACGCCGCCATGCGCGCCTACGGGGCCGATCTGATCGAGCACGGCGCCGACTTCGACGAGGCTCGGCAGCATGCGGAGAAAGCCGCTGCCGAACGCAGGCTCACCTTCGCGCCGTCCTGGTCCGGCGATCTCGTCCTCGGCGTCGCCACCTACGGCCATGAGCTGATGACGGCATTTCCCGATCTCGACACCATCTACGTGCCGATCGGGCTCGGCTCCGGCATCTGCGGGCTGATCGGCGCGCGCGACGCGCTCGGCCGCCGCACCCGGATCGTCGGCGTGGTGTCGGACCGCGCCAACACCTATTCGCTGTCGCTGGCGGCAGGCCGGGCGATGCCGACCGCGTCGGCACGCACCTTTGCGGACGGGGTGGCGGTACGGGTGCCGGACGCCGCCGCGCTCGACGTCATCCGCCGCGGCGCCGAGCGCGTCGTCGAGGTCGGCGACGAGGCGATCGCGGAGGCAATCCGCATTCTGTTCAGCACGACCCACAACTGCGCCGAGGGCGCCGGTGCCGCCGCGCTGGCGGCGCTGCTCGAGGAGCGCGATCGCCTCCAGGGTCGGCAGGCCGCCGTCGTCCTCAGCGGACAGAACATCGACCGCACCGTCATGGCGGCGGTGCTCGCCGGGACCACCCCACAGGTCGGGTGATGCCGCAAGCCCGGCTCCGGCCTCGCGGTTTTGCCAGATACGCCCTTGATCAGGCTCGGATCTCTCGGGTAGCGTCGGTCCTGCCGCAACGCACAAGATCCGACGACATGTCGTCCGGACCAAGGGGAGCTGGGGTGATGGGCAAAGTCTATTCCGACGCGACGAGCGCGTTGGCCGGCGTGCTGAAGGACGGCATGCTGATCATGGCCGGCGGGTTCGGGCTCTGCGGCATTCCGGAGACCCTGATCCTCGCGATCCGCGAATCCGGCGCCAAAGGCCTGACCGTGGTGTCGAACAATGCCGGCATCGACGGCGTCGGGCTCGGGCTGCTGCTGGAGAGCCGGCAGATCAAGAAGATGATCTCGTCGTACGTGGGCGAGAACAAGACCTTCGCCCAGCAGTACCTCGCCGGCGAGCTCGAGCTCGAATTCAATCCGCAGGGCACGCTCGCCGAACGCATCCGCGCCGGCGGGGCCGGCGTCCCGGCCTTCTTCACCAAGACCGGGGTCGGCACCCTCATCTCGGAGGGCAAGGAGGTGCGCCACTTCGACGGCGAGAGCTACGTGATGGAGCTCGGCATCGTCGCCGACCTGTCGATCGTCCATGCCTGGAAGGGCGACACCGAGGGCAATCTGGTCTACCGGAAGACCGCGCGAAACTTCAACCCGATCATGGCGACGGCCGGAAAGGTGACGGTCGCCGAGGTCGAGAACCTGGTCGATGCCGGCGAGATCGATCCCGACCATGTCGTCACGCCGGGAATCTTCGTCAAGCGCATCCTGCACGTACCCAACGCCAAGAAGCACATCGAGCAGCGCACCACACGGCCCCGCCCGTAGAGCATGTTCCGGATAAAGTGGACTCTCGCGCGCGTCCGTTTCACGTCTCGCCGAATACCGAACAGGAGAACCGAATGCCCTGGACCCGCGAAGAGATGGCGGCGCGCGCCGCGAAGGAGCTGCGCGACGGCTACTACGTCAATCTCGGCATCGGCATCCCGACGCTGGTGTCGAACTACATCCCCAAGGGCATGACGGTGCAGCTGCAGAGCGAGAACGGCATGCTCGGCATGGGTCCGTTCCCGTACGAGGGCGAGGAGGACCCCGACCTCATCAATGCCGGCAAGCAGACCATCACCGAGCTGCCGACGACGAGCTATTTCTCCAGCGCCGACAGCTTCGCGATGGTCCGCGGCGGGCACATCGATCTCTCGATCCTGGGCGCCATGCAGGTCGCCGAGAACGGCGATCTCGCCAACTGGATGATCCCCGGCAAGATGGTGAAGGGAATGGGTGGCGCCATGGACCTGGTGGCCGGCGTCAAGAAGGTCGTCGTCATCATGGAGCACACGGCGAAGAACGAGGCCAAGCTGCTGAAGCGCTGCAACCTGCCGCTCACCGGAGCCGGCGTCGTCGACATGGTGATCACCGATCTCGGCGTCTTCAGCATCGACAAGCACAAAAGCGGGATGACGCTGATCGAGCTCGCCCCCGGCGTCACGCTCGCCGAGGTCGCCGGCAAGACCGAAGCGCAGTACGGCGTCGATCCCCGGTTGAGCTGAGCGCGGGGAGCAGCCGTCGTCGCGGGGTGCCGCGAAGGTGCCACCGTGCCCGGAAGCAATGTCGCCGGATCGCCGCGGAGTGGTGTCCGTTGCGGCCTCCGCCCCCGCCTTACGGCGTTGTCCTCTTTGGCCTTTCTACCATCTCTGCACAAATCCTCAAGATTCGCGGGAGACGGGAAATCGGCCATGAAAGGGTCACAGACCAGGGACAGGTTGCAGATCAAAGGCCGGCAACTATAGTCGTGCCGGCCGACCACCTTAACCCGTCTCGGACCCTCGCCCCTTGACCGCGGCCTCCGGCTTCAAACGCCTCGGACTTGCCATCGCAGCCGGTGTTGCGATCAGCGTCGGGGCTATCGTCGCAGCCTCGCTGGCGATCCCGGCCGAGAGCGTCCGCAACGCCATCAAGACGGAAATCCAGGCGGTCACCGGGTTCGATCCGGTGATCCGCGGCGAGGTCACGGTGTCACTGCTGCCGTGGGGCACGGCGAGCTTCGACGACGTGACGGTGAGCGACGGGCGGACCGGCGAGGCCGCGTTTGCGGCGGAGCGCCTCACCGCCCATCTGCGCCTGCTGCCGCTGCTGTTCGGCCGCATCGAGGCGGCCGACGTGTCGCTGGTGCATCCTCGCATCCTGGTCGCCTTCGAGCCCGACGGCCGCTCGAACTGGTCCGGCCTCGTCGATATCCTGGCCCGCAATTTCAAACCCGACGCCAGCCACGCCGAGCGGCTGATGTCGTTCTCCGAGATCCGCATCGCCGGCGGCACCGTTGTGGTGCGCGACGACGCCCACGGAATTGCCGAGACGCTCACCGACGTCGAGATGTCGCTCGCCTGGCCATCGATCGCCAAGTCCTTCGCGGCGACCGGCCGGGTCATCTGGCGCGGCGAGGCGCTCGATGCCAGCATCGGCGTCAACGACCTGTTCGCGGCGCTCGTCGGAGACCGCTCCGGCGTGAAGGTCCGGCTCAATGGGACGCCCTTCAAGCTCGCCTTCGATGGCCATATGAGCCGGCTCCCGACCTTCAAGCTGGACGGCACGCTGTCGGCCGGGACCGAATCGCTGCGCCGGACGCTGGGATGGGCGGGCCAGACGCCGCTGCCGGGCGGCGGCTTCGGTCGCTTCGCCCTCAAGGCGCAGACCGCCGTCGGCGGCGGCCTCGTGGCGCTGTCCAGCGTCAACGTGGAGCTCGACGGCAACACGGCGGAAGGCGTGCTGGCTTTCGCCACCTCGGGACGCACCGCCATGCAGGCGACGCTCGACGCCGAGGATATCGATCTGACGCCGTACCTGTCGACCATTCACCTGCTGCGGGCGAGCGAGCGCGAGTGGAACCGGGTTCCGATCGTGCTCGACGGGCTCACCACCTTCGATCTCGACCTGCGGCTCTCGGCGGCGCGGATCATGGTGGCCAACGCCAAGCTCGGCCGCACCGCGATCTCGGCCAGTCTGCGCAACGGACAAATGGCGGTGACGATCGGCGAGTCCCAGGCCTTCGGCGGCGTGCTCAGGGGCTCGATCGGCTTGGCCAAATCGGACACCGGCGCCGACGTGAAGTCGCAGCTGCAATTCAACGACATCGATCTCGAGAACTGCCTCGGAGAGCTGTTCGGCATCCGCCGTCTGCAGGGCAAGGGCAGCCTCGCCTTCGCGGTGGAGGCCACGGGCGACAGCGTGCTCGCGCTGACCAAGACGCTCGGCGGCACGGCGCGGCTGACCGCCCGCCAGGGCGCGCTCACGGGGTTCAACATCGAGGAGCTGTTGAAGCGCCTGGAGCGCCGGCCGCTGCAGGGCGGCGGCGGATTCCGCACCGGCCGCACCCCCTTCGAGCAGCTGACCGTCAACCTGAAATTCGCCGAGGGCACCGCACGGATCGAGGACGTGCACCTCGACGGCGCCGCAGTGCGGCTGGCACTCGCCGGCTCGGCGTCCATCCCGGCGCGCGACCTCGACCTGACCGGCACCGCCAGCCTGGTGCCGGCGACGGTGACCGACAGCGCTCCCGGCTTCGAGCTGCCCTTCGTGGTCCAGGGCTCGTGGGACGATCCGATCATGCTGCCGGATACCCAGATCCTGATTCAACGCTCGACCGCCGCGGCGCCGCTGATGGATTCGCTCAAGGACCGCCGCAGCCTCGATGCGGTGCGCTCGGCGATCGATCGCCTGACCGCCGGCCCCCAGGCCGCCCCGCCGCCGGCCATTCAGGCACCGGCGTCGACCGCCGGCGACTCGCGCTGAATAGCCGCGTAGCCCGCTTGGGGCCACCAGGGCGTTTACGCCCGTCTGCGGTGGGCTATGGCGGATGCGGCAACGGCCTCGTGCTGTGGGACGGCAGCCCACGGATTTCGCCTGACGGCTCCATCCGGGCGACAATCATGCGCCGGGAAGCGCTCAGGCGTCGGCAATTCTGCGCTTGCTCAGAAGCGACACGAGGACGATTGCCGCCGCGACCACGGCGATGAAGATGGTGCAGACCGCGTTGATCTCGGGTTTCACGCCGAGGCGGACCTCGGAGTAGATGCGGATCGGCAAGGTGGTGGCGCCGGGACCGGTGGTGAAGCTCGCGACCACGAGATCGTCGAGCGACAGCGTGAAGGCGAGCACCCAGCCCGATGCCACGGCGGGCCAGATCAGCGGCAGCGTCACGGTCAGGAACGTCCTCATCGGCGGGCAACCGAGGTCCATGGCGGCTTCCTCGAGGCTGCGGTCGAAGGTGACGAGGCGCGACTGCACGATGACGGCAACCACGCACATGGTCAGCGTCGTGTGGCCGATCGCAATGGTCCAGAAGCCGCGATCGAGCCCGACCGCGACGAACAACAGCAACAGCGACAGGCCGGTGATCACTTCCGGCATGACCAGCGGCGCGTAGACGAGCGCGGAGAACAGCAGGCGCCCGCGAAAGCGTCCCGCCCGCACCAGTGCGATGGCGGCGGCGGTGCCGAGCAGGGTCGCGGCGGTGGCGGAGACGAGGCCGACGCGCAGCGTGATGCCGGCCGATTCCAGCATCGCGCGATCGGCGAACAGCTCGGCATACCAGCGGGTCGACCAGCCGCCCCACACGCCGACCAGCCGCGACCTGTTGAACGAGTAGATCACCAGGATGACGATCGGCAGGTACAGGAAGGCGAGGCCGAAGCCGACCGCGGTAACGTTGGTCCGGGAGAAGCGGGCGCCCACCGGTCAGCCTCCGTCCTCGAGCTGGCGAGCTTCGTGGTGCTGAAAGATCACGATCGGCACGACCAGCAGGCAGAGCAGCACCACGGCGACCGCCGAGGCGACCGGCCAGTCGCGGTTGGCGAAGAACTCGGTCCACAAGGTCTGCCCGATCATCATGGTCGAGGAGCCGCCCAGCAGATCCGGGATGACGAACTCGCCGGCGATGGGGATGAAGCAAAGGAGCGTGCCGGCGACGATTCCCGATCGCGACAACGGCACCGTGACCAGCCAGAAGGTTTTCCACGGCGGGCAGCCGAGATCGGCGGCGGCCTCCCGCAGCCGTTCGTCCTGCCGCTCCAGCGCCGCATAGAGCGGCAGCACCATGAAGGGAAAGTACGAGTAGACGATGCCGATGTAGACCGCCGCGTCGGTGGCGAGCCAGGTGACCGGCGCGCCGATCGCGCCGACAAGGACGAGAGCGCGGTTGAGCAGGCCGTCATGCTGGAGAATGTTGATCCAGGCATAGACCCGGATGAGGAAGGAGGTGAAGAACGGCAGGATGACCAGCACGACGAGCACGCCCTGCAGCCGGCGGGGTGCCCGCGCCATCCCGTAGGCGACCGGATAGCCGATCACCAGCAGGATGACGGTGGAGAGCGCGGCGATCTGCAGGCTCCTGAGATAGGACCAGACATAGAGCCTGTCGGAGACCAGCGTGACGTAGCTGTCGAGCGACAGCGCGCCGAGGAAATCCTTCAGGCCGGCGAGGCCGCCGCGGAGATCGAGGACCGGCAGGTAGGGCGGCTGTGCCAGCGCGGTCTGCGACAGGCTGATCTTGAGCACGATCAGGAACGGCACCAGGAAAAGCGCGGCCAGCCACAGATAGGGTACCAGGATGGCGAGCCGCAGGCTCCACGGGGCGGTGCGATCGGTCACGGCACGACCATCCTTCAGCGGGTCAGCACGACGCCGGCCTGCGACGTCCAGGAGAGCCAGACGCAATCGTCGCGGCCGATCGGCTGCTCGATCAGTCGGGTCGCATTGGCGACCGCGGCCCTCATGACGGTGCCGTTGTCGAGAGCCACCTGGTAGACCGAAAGGCTGCCGAGGTAGCCGATGTCGAGCACGGTGCCGCGCGCGCAGTTTTCACCGACAACTCCCGGAGGCCCGGCGGCCAGGCGCAGCTTCTCGGGGCGCAGCGCCATCCAGACGGTGGCGCCGGGCACTGCATCGACCTGCTGGGTGCTGGCGAGCCGCCCGGCCCGGCTCTCGATCACGGATCCGCCGGGCCCGCTCGACGCCAGGCGTCCCTCCAGCAGGTTCACGTCGCCGACGAACTCGGCGACGTAGCGCGAGTTGGGCTGCTCGTAGACCTCGGACGGCACGCCGACCTGGACCAAGCGACCACGGCTCATCACGGCGATGCGGTCGGCGACCGTCATCGCCTCCTCCTGATCGTGAGTGACGATCACGAAGGTCGTGCCGAGCCTTTCCTGCAGTTCCATCAGCTCGTACTGGGTCCGCTGGCGGAGCTTCTTGTCGAGGGCGGCAAGCGGCTCGTCGAGCAGCAGCACCTTGGGACGCTTGGCGAGCGAGCGCGCCAGCGCGACGCGCTGGCGCTCGCCGCCGGACAACCGATCGGGCTTGCGCCGGGCGAACTCCTCGAGCCTGACCAGAGCCAGCATCTCGGCGACCCGGGCCGCGACGTCGCGCCTGGGCAGGCCTTCCTGCCGCAGGCCGAAGGCGACGTTCTCGGCGACCGTCAGATGCGGGAACAGCGCGTAGCTCTGGAACATCATGTTGACGGGACGCCGATATGGCGGCACGTGTCCGATGTCGTCCCCGGCGAGCAGCACGCGGCCTTCGCTCGGCGTCTCGAAGCCGGCGAGGAGGCGCAGCAACGTCGATTTGCGGCAACCCGACGGACCGAGCAGGGCGAAGAATTCGCCCGGATAGATGTCGAGAGTGAGCCGGTCGAGCGCGGTGCTGTCGCCGAAGCGCTTGACGATGCCGTCGAACCGCACCAGCGGCTCGCCCGCCGGGTCGGGCGCGTTGATCCGCCGCGCCCTGCCCTGGGCTTGGTCTGCGCCCGCCGCCCCCGCCCGATCAGCCATCCGCGCCGTTCGTCCCGGCGGCCGTTCCGCAGCGCCGCCGCGGCACGCTACAGCGCTTCCCGGTCACAGTGAACCACTCGTTGCGACCGGCCTGCGACCGGCCTGCGGGGAAGCGGATCGGCGGAATGACCGGCCAGAGAGCGTGTCAGGAATCCGCGACTACACCAGGACCTTCTGGCTGCCCGGGGTCATGAACTTCTGGATCGGCTCGTAGAGCCGGCGCGGCTCCGGGCCGTAGTAGTCGCCGAGCCGTACCATGGGCCGCGGATTGGTGAGGATCGACAGCATGCGGTCGAGCAGCGACTGGCCGGACACTGGCTTCTTGAGGAATTCGTGAACGCCGAGCCTCGTCGCCTCGACGATGCGCCAGCGCTCGACATGGCCGGTCAGCATGATGATCGGCACGTCTGGCACCGGAAATACGCCGGGCGAGCGGACGATACGGACGAGCTCGGCGCCGTTGAGCAGCGGCATTTCCCAGTCGAGAATCACGATGTCGGGGGCGAACATGCGGATCGCCTCCAGCCCGGCAATGCCGTCGGAGGCCTCGTGGATGGTCTTGGCGCCGAGATTGACCAGCAGGTTGCGAATGACCTTGCGCATGTACTGGTTGTCCTCGACAACCAGAATCTCGATCGCTTGCATCGTCTTCTCGAACTTCGACGTGACCGAGTACATATCGCCTCGCAATCCTTGCGGTTGATCCCCGACGCGCCCACCGGTTTGCCGGGACACCACCAGATCATTGTTGGATTGAGGCAGGGTGAACCCGAAGGCTACAATTGTCGTCGATTCACTCCGCGGCCGCCTCGTGAGGGGCGCTGGCGGCGATGAACCGCGCGAGCGCGGCCTGCTCGTCCGCACCCGTCCGCAGCCCGAGCCTGGTCCGTCGCCACAGCACGTCGTCCGGGCTCTGCGCCCATTCGCGGCGGATCAGATGGCTCACTTCCGCTGCCGTGAGCTCGTCTCCGAAGCACGGGCCGAGCCCGGACAGGCTGGCGGCGCGGCCCAGCACCTGGTCGAGCCGCGTGCCGTAGGCGGCGACCAGGCGGCGCAGGTTGCTTTCGCTGAGGAACGGCCACTGCCAGCGGGCGCGCCGCACCACGGCGGCGATCTCATCGAACGGAAAATCGCCTCCCGGCAACGGCACCTTGCCGGTCCAAGGTGGGGCAAACGGAAGGTGGCGGGCAAGCGTCGCAAGCGCCGCCTCGGCGATCCGCCGATGGGTCGCGATCTCGCCGCCATGGACCGTGAGCAGCGGAGCCTGCCGCGGCGGCGCGTCGAGCACCAGACGATGGTCGCGTCGCCGGTCGCCGGGCGATACCGCCGTTCCGCCGGGGAGGACGCGCACGCCGGCGAAAGCATGGACCACCCTTTGCGGCTCGACGGGCTCGCGAAAATGCACGCTGGCGACGCGGCACAGATAGGTGATCTCCTGAGGTTCCACGGCGACCGCATCCGGATGACCTGCCCAGGCGACCTCGGTCGGCCCGATCAGCGTGAAGTCGCGCTCGTACGGGATCGCGTAGAGCACGCGCCCGTCGCGGTTCTGAAACATGTAGGCCTGGTCGTGGTCGAACAGGCGATGCACCACGATGTGGCAGCCCTTCACGAGCCGGTTCGGCACCGGATTGGCGAGCCGGATCACCCGCTCCATCACCTCGGCGGCCCACGGCCCCGCGGCGTTGACCAGGACCCGCGCCGTCAACGTCTGGCGGCGACCGCGAGCATTGAGCACGAGCCGCCAGGCGAGCCCGTCGCGATCGGCGCGCGCCAGCCGGGTGCGGGTGAGGATCATGGCGCCGCGCTCCGCCGCGTCGCCCGCGGTGACGATGACGAGGCGCGCGTCGTCGACCCGGCAGCCGGAGAATTCGAAGCCCAGCCGGAACCGGCGTTTCAGCGGCACGCCCGCGTCGCTGTGGGTGAGATCGACGGTGCAAGCCCCGGGCAGGAGTGTTCGTCCGCCCAACCGATTGTGGAAGAACAGGCGGAGCTGCCAGTGCCAGGGCGGGCGGAGCCCCTCGTGGTGCGGCAGGACGAGGCGCAGCGGGCGAACCAGATGAGGTGCCATGCGCAGCAGCACGTCGCGCTCGGCCAACATGTGCCGCAGGCGGCGAGCCTCGCCGTGCCGCAGCCGGTCCAGACCGCCATGGATCAGGCTCGTCGATGCCGAGGACGGGGCCGCGGCGAGGTCGTCCCGCTCGACCAGGACCGTGCGGATGCCCCGCCCGGCGGCGTCGCGCGCGATGCCGGCTCCGATGATGCCGCCGCCGACCACCGCAAGGTCGAAATCCGTCATCCTCGTATTCCGACTCTGACGGTGAAGGCTACCATGTCGCGACCGCCGCGGCAGGCCAAAGCTTGCACTCGGCGCAGG
>JBEKZK010000150.1:0-8720 GCA_049509935.1 Xanthobacteraceae bacterium
CCCCGACCCTCTCCCCACGCAAAGTCGGATGTTTCCGACTTTGCGCGGTCTATGACTGCCCGAACCCGGGAACACCCGGGTTCGGGTGGGGAGAGGGAGGACGCCGAGTTTGTTGTTCGACTGGAGCAAAGCCATGCTGACGCAGAACCCCGCCACCGAGCCGCATGCGCTGTCGATCCTGGTCGACAACGAGCCTGGCGTGCTCGCCCGCGTCATCGGCCTGTTCTCCGGCCGCGGCTACAACATCGATTCGCTCACCGTCTCGGAGACCGAGCACCAGAACCACGTCTCGCGCATCACCATCGTGACCACCGGGACCCCGATGGTGATCGAGCAGATCAAGCATCAGCTCGAGCGCCTGGTGCCGGTGCACAAGGTCGTCGACATGACGGTGGAGGGCCGCGCCATCGAGCGCGAGCTCGCCATGGTCAAGGTGCGCGGCACCGGCGACAAGCGGGTCGAGGCGCTGCGCCTGTCGGATGCGTTCCGCGCCCGGGTGATCGACGCCACCGTCGAGAGCTTCGTGTTCGAGATCACCGGAAAGCCCGACAAGATCGACCAGTTCGTCGACCTGATGCGCCCGCTCGGCCTGGTGGAGGTGTCGCGCACCGGCATCGCGGCGATCAGCCGGGGGCCCCAGGAGATGTGAGGGCAGATGTGAGGCAAATATGAGCGGAGATCCGAGGGCGGATGTGGGCGGCGGGCTTGTCCAGGGGCGTCGGGCGCCCTAGAAGCTCCGCCGGCCGGAGCATCCGGCGCGGACAACGACGACCGAGGCAAGACGGGCGCGCCGAGCGGCCGCCAACGGGGGATCCGACATGCGTGTTTACTACGACCGCGACGCCGACCTGAACCTCATCAAGGGCAAGAAGGTGGCGATCATCGGCTACGGCAGCCAGGGCCACGCCCACGCGCTCAACCTGCGCGATTCCGGCGTCAAGGAGGTCGCGGTGGCGCTGCGCAAGACGTCGGCCGGCGTCAAGAAGGCGGAGGGCGAGAAGCTCGCCGTCATGGAGGTGACGGCGGCCGCCAAGTGGGCCGACGTCATGATGATGCTCACCCCCGACGAGCTGCAGGCCGAGATCTATCGCGACCACCTGGCCGACAACATGAAGAAGGGCGCGGCGCTGATGTTCGCCCACGGCCTCAACGTGCATTTCAACCTGATCGACCCGCGGTCCGACCTCGATGTCCTGATGATCGCCCCCAAGGGGCCGGGCCACACGGTGCGGTCGGAATACCTGCGCGGCGCCGGCGTGCCCTGCCTGCTGGCGATCCAGCGCGACGCCTCCGGCAATGCCCACGATCTCGGCCTGTCCTACGGCTCGGCGATCGGCGGCGGCCGCGCCGGGATCATCGAGACGAGCTTCCGCGAGGAGTGCGAGACCGACCTGTTCGGCGAGCAGACCGTGCTGTGCGGCGGTCTCGTCGAACTGATGAAGGCCGGCTACGAGACCCTGGTGGAAGCCGGCTACGCGCCGGAGATGGCCTATTTCGAGTGCGTGCACGAGGTCAAGCTGATCGTCGACCTGATCTACGAGGGCGGCATCGCCAACATGAACTACTCGGTGTCGAACACCGCCGAGTACGGCGAGTACGTCTCCGGTCCGCGCGTCGTCACCACCGAGACCAAGGCCGAGATGAAGCGCATCCTCGACGACATCCAGTCCGGCCGCTTCGCCAAGGACTGGATGCTGGAGAACCGCGTCAACCAGACCTCGTTCAAGGCGATGCGCGCCAAGATGGCGTCGCATCCGATCGAGCAGATCGGCGAGAAGCTGCGCGCCATGATGCCGTGGATCAAGGCCAACGCCCTGGTCGACAAGGCGAAGAACTGAGCGGGCCGTTACCGTTCCTTCACCTGGTCCCACAGCCAGCGCGCGGCGGCCTCGGGCGTCGCCGCGTCGTTGCCGCCCGCGGCGCGCAGGTTCGCCTTGCGCATCAGCTCGACGTCGATCGCGCCGATCAGCGGCCGCAGCGCGTCGATCAGCGCCGCATCGTCGGCCCTGCGCGGCGACACCAGCAGGATCGCGTCGTAGGGGGGGATGGCGTGACGCGGGTCGGCGAGCACGACGAGATCGTATTTGGCGATCAGCCCGTCGCTGCCATAGGCCGAGATCACGTCGACCTCGCCGGCTGCCGCCGCCGCGTACATGAATTCCGGCTGCATCTGGCGCTGCTCGCGGAACGCCAGATGATAGGCCTCGCGCAACGCCGCCCACTCCGGACGGGAGAAGAACTCGTAGTCGCCGGCCGCCGTCAGGTTCGGCGCCTGCCGCGCGAGGTCGGCGATCGAGCGGATGCCGAGAGCCTCGGCGCGCCGGCGCGGCATGGCGAGCGCATAGGCGTTCTCGAAGCCGAGCGCGCCGACCAGCCTGACGCCGCCGTTGCCGGCAAGCCATGCGGAGAGCTCGGTCAGCACCTCGGCGCGTGGCTCGACGTCGGTGCGGTGCATCTGGTTCGCCCAGATCGTTCCCGAGTAGTCGACCGCGACGTCGATCTCGCCCGCCGCCAGCGCGTTGAAGATCACACTCGATCCGAGGCCTTCGCGCCGTGTCGCCGACAGGCCGGCGGCGGCGAGCCGCTGCTCGATCAGCGCGGCGAGCACGTATTGCTCGGTGAAGGTCTTCGCCCCGATGAGGTAGCGCCCGCCCGGCCGTGACCAGCCGGGGACCAGCGCGCCGGCGACGATGAGCGCGATTCCGATGCCGCCCAGCACCACCTTGATGCGCCCGCGGCCGCCGAGCCCGCGCTCCATCAGGGCGAGCAGCTGATCGACCGCGATGGCGAGCACCGCCGCGGCGACACATCCGAACAGCACGGAGACCCAGTTCTGGGTCTGCAGGCCGGAAAAGATGTAGTTGCCGAGGCTGGTCTGGCCGATCGGCGTCGACAAGGTCGCGGTGCCGATCACCCACACCGCGGAGGTGCGGATGCCCGCCATGATCACCGGCAGCGCCAGTGGCAGCTCGACCATCAGCAGCGACTGTCGCGCCGTCATTCCGACGCCGACCGCCGCCTCAGTGACGGCCGGATCGATGCCGTCGAGGCCGGTCACCGTGTTGCGCAGCACCGGAAGCATGCTGTAGAGCGCGAGCGCCAGCACGGCGGGAAGAAATCCGAGCGCGGAGAAGCCGACCCCGATGAGACGCTCCGACAGCGCGGCGAGCGCCAGCAGCAGCGGATAGAACAGCGCCAGCATGGCGAGACCCGGAATGGTCTGCACGATGCTCGCCGCGCCGAGCAGCACGGCGCGCCAGGCCGGCCGGTGCCGCGACAGCAGCGCCAGCGGCAGGCTGATCGCAAGCCCGAGCGCCAGCGCGGTCACGCTCACCAGCACATGGCTGCCGAGAAAATCGGGCAGGCGCGCGAATGCTTCGGCGATGCGCGGGTCGCTCATCCTCCGCGGTCCATCAGCGCCTGCAATCTTTCGGCCTGGCGGCGCGGCGTCTGCATCAGCTCGCGGACGTAGTCGTTGGAGACCTCGCCCATCAGCGAACGCGGCGTGCCGTCGGCGATCAGCCGGCCGTCGCGCATCACCACGATGCGGTCGGCGAGCAGCACGGCCTCCAGCATGTCGTGGGTGATCATCACGGTGGTGAGCCCGAGGTCGTGGTGCAGCCGGCGATAGTCGCTGCCGAGCGCGTCGCGGGTCAGCGGGTCGAGCGCGCCGAACGGCTCGTCCATCAGCACGATCCTCGGCTCGGCCGCGATCGCGCGGGCGACGCCGACGCGCTGGCGCTCGCCGCCCGACAGCTGGTCGGGAAAGCGGTCGTGGTATTGCGCGCGATCGAGCCGCACCAGGTCGAGCAGATCGCCGACGCGAGCGGCCATCCCTGCCGCGTCGACGCCGAGCAGCCGCGGCGTGATCGCGATGTTTTCCGCCACCGTCATGTGGGGGAACAGACCGACACCCTGGAACACGTAGCCGATGCGCCGGCGCAGCGCGATCGGGTCGACGTTGCGCACATCCTCGCCGGCGACCCGCACGGTGCCGCTGCTCGGCTCCGCGAGCCGGTTGACGAGACGCAGCAGGGTGGTCTTTCCGGATCCCGACGGGCCGACGATCGCCAGGAACTCGCGCTCCGGCACTGCCAGCGTCACCCGGTCGAGCGCGGCGCGCCGCGCCTCGCCAAATGTCTTGCCGACGTCCTCGAACGCGATCGTCGCCGACGCTTGCGCCATGGGTTTGCGACTAACACGGACGAGAGCACGATTTCCAGCAATTCATTTGGCGGCGCGTCGCCGGCACGTTACGGTTCGGACACGTCCTGTTCGGGCAGTCGATGAACATTCTCTCGATCCAGTCGCACGTGGCCTATGGGCACGTGGGCAATTCGGCGGCGGTGTTCGCGCTGCAGCGGCTGGGCTGCGAGGTATGGCCGGTGCACACGGTGCAGTTCTCCAATCATCCAGGCTACGGTGCGTGGCGCGGGCGCGTGGTGCCGCCGGATCTGATCCGCGAGGTGGTGAGCGGCATCGCCGATCGCGGCGTGCTCGCTGGCTGCGACGGCGTGCTGTCAGGCTATGTCGGCGCGCTGGAGACCGGACGTGTGGTGCTCGACGCGGTCGGCCGGGTGAAGCGGGCGAACAGCGGAGCGCTCTACTGCTGCGACCCGGTCATCGGCGACGTCGGTCCCGGCGTCTACGTGCAGGCCGACATCCCGGCCTTCATGCGCGAGTGCGCGGTGCCGCTCTGCGACGTGGTGACGCCGAACCAGTTCGAGCTCGACCATCTGTCGGGGCGCAGCACGCCGACGGTTGAGGCGGCGCTCGGAGCGATCGATGTGCTGCACGCGCTCGGACCGCGCGCCGTGCTGGTGACCTCGCTCGACACCGAGGAGACCCCGGACGATGCCGTCGACCTGGTGGCATCGGATGCAGCCGGCCGCTTCCGGCTGCGGACGCCGAAGCTGCCGCTCGCCGTCAACGGCGCCGGCGACGCGATCGCCGCCATGTTCTTCTTCCACTACCTGCGAACGCGATCGGCGCGCGCCGCGCTGTCGCGCGCCGCCTCCTCGCTGTTCGGGATCCTGCGCCGCACCGTCGACGCCGGCTCCCGCGAGCTGCTGCTGATCGCCGCCCAGGACGAGATCGTGACGCCGACCAGGAATTTCACCGCGGAACCGTTGTAGCTTTCGTGCCGGTGCGTGGGCTCGACGCCATCCGACGCTGCCGCGTCGATCCGTCGCGCTGGGATGCGGCGTTCGGTGGGGACCATGCCGGCGAGCCTTGGGTGTTCTGCAACGAGACCGCCGACGCCGGGCATGCGTTCCACGCCCGCCTGTTGGCGCCGCGCATGGGCGTTCCCGAAGACCCGGCGACCGGCTCGGCCGCCGCCGCCTTTGCCGGGTGCTCGCCCGTTTCGCGCCGCCGCCCGACGGCGACAACGAGCTCCTCATCGAGCAGGGCTACGAGATGGGCCGCCCTAGCCTGATCCGGCTGTCGGTCACGATGACGGCCGGGCGGCTTGCCGCGGCCGCGATCGGCGGCGAGGCGATCGCGGTCAGCGAGGGAACGCTCGAAGCTTGACGTTTGCGGCGCCGGCGCCGACGGTCGGCCGATGAGCGGCATTCCGGTCTCGGCGATCGAGGTCGTGGCGGTCGAGCGCCTGGACCTGCGCTTCGCGCCACGGCCGTGGCCGTTCGCCGATGATCGCCGTGCGCAGATCGATGCGCATTTCGCCGCGCTCCGCCGCGACAAGCCCGCCTTGTGGAACGGCCGCGTGCTCCTCATGCACCAGTACCAGCTGGCCGACGGGTGCCTGACCGGCGCCTATCTGGAAACCGATTTTGCCAGCTTCATCGCCTGGCGCGACTGGGGCTGGCCCGACCGCAGCGTGCACAACTGCTTCGGCCTCGCCGCGCTCCGCGCCGCCGACGGCGCGTTCCTGCTCGGCGTGATGGCCGGCCACACCGCCAACGCGGGCCGGATCTATTTTCCCGGCGGCACGCCGGATCCCGCCGACGTCCGCGACGGCGCCGTCGATCTCGGCTCGAGCGTCTCCCGCGAGCTCGCCGAGGAGACCGGCCTCGGCCCCGCCGACGTCGTCGTCGAGCCCGGCTGGCACGCGACGCCCAACGGCCCGCGCGTCGGTCTGTTGAAGTTGGTGCGATCGCCGCTCGCGGCGGAAGCGTTGCGCGAGCGGGTGCGCGGCTTCCTGGCGCGCCAGGCCGAGCCCGAGTTGTCCGACATCCGCATCGTGCGCGGACCGCAGGATCTCGATCCGCTGATGCCCGGCTTCATCACGGCGTTTCTGTTTCACATGTGGCGCCGCGCCGTTCGGACCAGCAACTCGTAGGGTGGGCAAAGGCGCTCTTGCGCCGTGCCCACCGGCGGCCGTCGAAGGTGGGCACGCTGCGCCACAGCGGACGCTGAAGGTGGGCACGCTGCGCTTTGCCCACCCTACGGCCTCGTCATGGCCGGGCCTGTCCAGGCCTGTCCCGGCCACTCAGCGATACTCCCAGGCCGGCGGGTAGGCCAGGTAGCGGCGGCGGTCCTCGGCGACGCGGCCGTCGGCGTAGCGTCCGTAGGGCGCGTACCGCCGCAGGACAACTCCGGGCCAGTATGGGCGAGCATACCATCCGTACGGACCGCCGGCGGCCTCTGCCAGGTCACAGTCGTCGTTTGCTCGAGGCCATCTGCTCCATTCGTCGGGCGGGGCGCGGTTTGGCCGCAGCGCTCTCGGGTCGCGGACGGCGGGATCGCGGACCGCCGGGTCGCGCCCGGCCGAGTCGCGATCCGGGCCGCCGGCGTCGGCCTGGCGATTGTGCGGTCCGCCTTGCGCCGGCGGTGGCGGCTCGGCGGCCGCCATCGGCGGCCGGGCACGGGGCGCAGCGTCGGCGCTCTTCGTGGCGGGCTTTGCGACCCGGCTCGGTGGCCGGCGGTGATCGACCGGCTGCGCCTCCTGCAGGGAGAGCGCCTGGGCTCCGTCAGGCGGCTCCTCGGCGGATCCTGCGGCGCGATGACGGTCGAGCGCTGCCATGACCTTCCCGATCGCGCGCTTGCGCGCACTGTCTTGTGCCATCACGCGGGAAGCATGTGCGCTCCGCGCCGGGGCATCGCGCCCGGGCGAAGCCGCGGCATGCTGCGATGGCCGTTCGGCGAGGTGGGGCTGCGGCGCGACCGGATCCGCCGAGGTCCGTCGCTCGCCGGCCGCCGGCGCGGCACTGTCGGCGATCTTGTTTGCGGTCTTCGTGCTCTCGACGACCGGCTTGGCCGCACCCTCGGGCGGCGCCGCCGCATCGGCCTCGCCGCCCGCCAGGGCCTGCCCGCTGCGCGCTGCGCCGCCCGCCGGCACCACGGCGCCGTGATCGTCGGATAGCGCAACCGCCGCTCCGTCCTGCGGGTCCGGCTGCCGGTGCTGGTCGACCGCGGCGGTCCACTCGGCAACGGCCGGCTCAGCGCCGCTGTCGGCGTTCCGAGCGGTTGTCGCCGGCGCGCTCGCCGCCGCGTCCGCGGCCTTGGGCGGGACATCCGACCGGGCGGTGCGGTCATCGAGCCGCGTTGAGCCGATCGACGCGCCGATGACCATTCCGATGACCGCGGCGGCGCCCGCCACCGCCGTCACCACCTTGCCCGACAGCCTGTGCCGCGACCGGGCGCCGATCGATCGGCGCACGGCCGAGGCAACCGCGCCGAGCGACGTCGTGGCGACCGCGATCGCCGCCCCGGCCGTTGCGCCGGCGGATGACGCGGTCGCCGGATCGGTCGCCGGCGACGCGGAGGCCGGGCGATACGCCTGCAGATGGGCGTCTCCGAGCGCGGTGAGATCGTAATGCTCGCCCGACAGGTCCCACGCGATGAGCCCGCGTTTGACCGCCGTGGTGATCAGCGCCAGCGTATCGGTCCGGCTGCCGGCGAGATCCACCAGGTCGCCGCGCTGCTTGATCACCGCCAGTGCGGCGCCGAGCCGCAGCCCTTCCTCGTCGAGCGCGGATCGTTCGGGGAACGCGACCAGTCGACGTCCCAGCAGGCGCGACAACTTTCTGATGATCATGGTCCACACCTCGTGGTCTTGCCGCGGGCGCAAGCATCAGGCAATGACGCCGGATGCTCGCCGGCATGCGTGGACACCCTAGCGTCGCGCGAAGGCGCAAATTCGACGTGGCGCGGCGAAACTGTGTTCTGATCCGAGGCGGATCTTCAATTACGCGCGATCGCCAGTATCTGCTCCAGCGCGTCCTCGACCTCGATGACCTCGAGCCGCGCAGTGCGCACGTCCCGCGGCTCGATCCTGTTCCGGTGATCGGCCGCGGCCACGGCGGCCCGGTCACGATCGGCGCTGCCGGGGCCGCCGTCCGCGATTGCTGCGGCCGGATCGAGGCCGACCTCGAGCCGGCGTCGCGCCGGCGTCGGCGGCGCGGCCCAGGAATCGAGGAACAGCCGGCCGACGGTCCGGTTCACGATATTGCGGCGGAGCGGCGCCGCATCGCGCGCCGGCGTCGGCGCGACGCGCCGGGGATCGTTGGCGATCCGTTCCGGCACCAGGCTCACCGAGCCGGTGTCGTTGATCGTGTTGCCGATCGTCTGACCCAGCTGGATGCGGACGCGATTGATGACGTCGCTCTTTCTGCCGAGCTCGGCGAGCAGGCTCGTCATCTTGATCTCGAGCATCTCGGCGCGCTGCTCGGCACGGCATACGGCCAGCGCGAACTCGGCGCGCAGCAGATCCTTGCTGGCCTGGATCTCGGCAGTCGCCAGCGTCGTCAGCTGACGCA
>JBEKZK010000151.1:0-8712 GCA_049509935.1 Xanthobacteraceae bacterium
AACGCGCGCACGCGCTGGCCGACGCCACGCTGCGCGAAGCCCTGGAGCGCAAGGAGGCGGAGGAAGAGGCGCGCCGCCGTGCCGAGCGCGAGGGCGTCGAGCGCATCGAGCGCGAGGCCGCCGAGGCACGCAAGCGCGAGGAGGACGACCGCCGCCGTCACGAGGAGGAAACCAAGCGCAAGGCCGAGCAGGAGGCGCAGAAGCGCTTCGGCGGCGGCGAGGACAAGGCGAAGCTCGGCACGGTGGTGCCGCTCGCGGCGCGCACCGCCCAGGAGCCCGACGAGGAGGAGGCGCCGCGCACGGTGCGTCGTGGTGCTGGCCCCCCGCGTCCGGCGCCGCCCGCCAAGCCGACGCGGACCACCGTCGAAAAGCGCCGCGGCCGGCTCACCGTGGTCACCGCGCTGAAGGAGGACGAGGAGCGCCAGCGCTCGGTGGCGGCGTTCCGCCGCCGCGTCCAGCGGCTCAAGGGCCACCATGCCGACGAGCCCAAGGAGAAGCTTGTCCGCGAGGTGACGATTCCGGAGACCATCACGATCCAGGAGCTCGCCAATCGCATGGCGGAGCGCGCCGTGGACGTGATCAAGCTGTTGATGAAGCAGGGCCAGATGGTGAAGATCACCGACGTGATCGACGCCGACACCGCCCAGCTGCTGGCCGAGGAGATGGGCCACGCGGTCAAGCGGGTGGCCGAGTCCGACGTCGAGGAAGGCCTGTTCGACGCCGCCGACGCCACCGAGACGCTGGTGCCGCGCCCGCCCGTCGTCACCATCATGGGTCACGTCGACCACGGCAAGACCTCGCTGCTCGACGCCATCCGCCAGACCGACGTGGTCGCCGGCGAAGCCGGCGGCATCACCCAGCATATCGGCGCCTATCAGGTCACGGCGCCGTCGGGGGCGAAGATCACCTTCATCGATACGCCCGGCCATGCGGCGTTCACCGCCATGCGGGCGCGCGGCGCCCGGGTGACCGACATCGTGATCCTGGTGGTCGCCGCCGACGACGGCGTGATGCCGCAGACCGTGGAGGCGATCCAGCACGCCAAGGCGGCGCAGGTGCCGATGATCGTCGCCATCAACAAGATCGACAAGCCGGACGCCAAGCCCGAGCGGGTGCGCACAGAGCTGCTGCAGCACGAGGTGCAGGTCGAATCGATGGGCGGCGACGTCCTCGACGTGGAAGTGTCGGCGACCAAGAAGATCAATCTCGACCGTCTGCTGGAGACGATCGGCCTGCAGGCCGAGGTGCTCGATCTCAAGGCCAATCCGCTGCGTCCGGCCGAAGGCACGGTGATCGAGGCGAAGCTCGACCGCGGCCGCGGCCCGGTGGCGACCGTGCTGGTGCAGCGCGGCACGCTGCACGTCGGCGACATCATCGTGGCCGGTGCCGAGTGGGGACGGGTGCGGGCGCTGATGAGCGACGTCGGGGCGCCGATCGACTCGGCGGGGCCGTCGCTGCCGGTCGAGGTGCTCGGCTTCAATGGCACGCCGGACGCCGGCGACCGCCTGGCGGTGGTCGACAGCGAGGGACGCGCCCGCGAGGTCACGGCCTATCGGGCACGCCAGAAGCGCGACCTGATGGTGGCGCGCGCCAGCGGCGCGCGTGGCTCGCTCGAGCACATGATGAGCCAGCTCAAGAGCAGCGGGCGCAAGGAGTTCCCGCTGGTCATCAAGGGCGACGTGCAGGGCTCGGTCGAGGCGATCATCGGCTCGCTCGACAAGCTCGGCACCGACGAGGTCGGCGCCCGGGTGATCCTGGCGGGCGTCGGCGGCATCACCGAGTCCGACGTGACGCTGGCGACGGCGTCGGGCGCGGCGATCATCGGGTTCAACGTCCGTGCCCACAAGGAGGCGCGCGAATCCGCCGACCGCGCCGGTACCGAGATCCGCTACTACAACATCATCTACGACCTCGTCGACGACGTGAAGAAGGCGATGTCCGGGCTGCTGGCGCCGACCTTGCGCGAGACCATGCTGGGCAACGCGCTGATCCTGGAGATCTTCCTGGTGTCGAAGGTCGGCAAGGTCGCGGGCTGCCGGGTCACCGACGGCAAGGTCGAACGGGGCGCCAACGTCCGGCTGATCCGCGACAACGTCGTGATCCACGACGGCAAGCTGTCGCAGCTCAAGCGCTTCAAGGACGACGCACGCGAGGTTCTCGCCGGCCAGGAGTGCGGCATGGCGTTCGAGAGCTTCCAGGACATGCGGGCCGGCGACGTCATCGAGTGCTACCGGGTGGAAACGATCCAACGCACGCTGTGACGGTGGTCGCCGGCGCGTCGCATCGCTCCCGGTGCGGTGGCGACGGCCGCATCGGAGTGCGGTGGATTTCCTGCCTGTAGGATGAGTGGCGAAATCGGGCACTTGTCCGATTTCGCCGCGAAACCCATCGATGGGTTTCGCAAGAGCTCAACCCATCCTACAAGCCGAAATGATCCGAACTTCGGAATCGGTGCACTAGGTGCCGGCGCGCGTCCGCGGTTCCCCGGCAGACGCGGCTTCCCGGCTCGAAGGATGGACAAGGTCATGCGCAGTCACCGCGGGAGCACGCCAACGAGCCCGTCGCAGCGCCAGCTGCGCGTGGCCGAGCTGGTGCGGCACACGCTCGCCGAGGTGCTGGCCCGCGGCGAGGTGCACGACCCGGTGCTCGCCGGCCACCTCATCACGGTGCCCGAGGTGCGGATGACTCCCGATCTGCGGCTGGCGACGATCTTCGTGGTGCCGCTCGGCGGACGCGACCGCACCGACGTGCTGGCGGCGCTCGAGCGCCACCGCCGCTACCTGCGCGGCGTCATCGCCCGCCGGGTCAATCTCAAGTTCGCGCCGGATATCCGGTTCCGCATGGATGACCGGTTCGACGAGGCCGAGCGAATCGAGAAGCTGCTGCGCTCGCCCGCGGTCCGGCGCGATCTCGACGAGGCCCCCGATGAACAGGATTGAGGCGACGCAACCGAACCGTCCGCCGCCCGCCGCCCGGCCGCCGAAGCAGGACGTGCATGGCTGGGTCATCCTCGACAAGCCGGTGGGCATGACGTCGACCCGCGCGGTCGGGGCAGTGAAGCGTCTGTATTCGGCCAAGCGCGCGGGCCACGCCGGCACCCTCGATCCGCTGGCGTCCGGGTGCCTGCCGATTGCGATCGGGGAGGCCACCAAGACGGTGCCGTTCGTCATGGACGGGCGCAAGTCGTACCGCTTCACGGTGCGCTGGGGCGAGGAGCGCGACACCGACGACGCCGAGGGCCGGGTGGTGGCGGAAAGCGCGGCGCGGCCCACCGCGGAGGCGATCGAGGCGCTGCTGCCGCGGTTCACCGGCACCATCGCGCAGGTGCCGCCGCGCTATTCGGCGATCAAGATCGACGGCGAGCGCGCGTACGATCTGGCGCGCGATGGCGAGGTAGTCGAGCTCGCACCGCGGCCGGTCGACATCCATCGGCTCGCTCTGGTGGCGGTCGAAGCGGCCGATCACGCGATCTTCACCGCCGAGTGCGGCAAGGGCACCTATGTGCGCTCGTTGGCGCGGGACATCGGCCGGATGCTCGGCACGTTCGGCCACGTCACTGCGCTGCGCCGCACCGCGGTCGGCCCGTTCGGCGAAAAGCACATGATTCTGCTGGAAGACCTCGAGGCTTTGTGGCATAGAGCCGCGGCCGGCGAGGCAAGCCTCGCCGACGCACTGAGGCCCGTCGAGACCGCGCTGGACGACATCCCGGCGCTGGCCGTCAGCCGGGCGGACGCGGCCCGCCTCCAAAGAGGTCAGGCCGTCTTGTTGCGTGGACGGGACGCCCCCATTTTCCGCGGCACGGTGTATGTCACGGCTTCAGGCCGGCTCGTAGCACTTGCCGAAGTGGATCGTGGAGAAATCGTTCCCAAGCGCGTTTTCAACCTGGCCGGCCTGCTCGGCAGCGCCGGCGTCGAGGGAAGGTAGACCGACGATGTCGCTTGCGACCAGCCGAAAGGCGGAGATCATCAAGGACTATGGGACGACGGCCGCGGACACCGGGTCGCCGGAGGTTCAGGTCGCGATCCTCTCCGAGCGTATTACGAGCCTGACCGACCATTTCAAGACCCACGTCAAGGACAACCATTCGCGACGCGGATTGCTCAAGCTGGTGTCGCAGCGTCGCCAGCTGCTCGATTACCTCAAGCGCATCGACGAGGGGCGCTACCGGAAGCTGATCGAGCGGCTCGGGATTCGCCGCTAGTGCACCGCTAGTGCACCGATTCCGTTCGCGCGGCCAGGCCGCGTGGCTTGCGTGCGGGCGCCAGGCCAAAGTGGTGTCCGGCTTCGGCCGACAGCCGGGGAACCGCCGGTTGGAGCTGGACCATCGACGCCCGTTGTGTGCGGCGGCCGATCGGCTGCCGACGAGAGACGATGGGCGAATCAACGCCCCATCGAAACCAGAGGGAGATCGGAAGCCATGGCAGGATCGCCGGATGCTGCCCCGTTCGGCCGCAAGGCCCGGGGTGCCTCTCGCCGTCTTGCTCATGGCTTTCGCCCACCCGCGAAACTGTGAGAGAGACCGACGATGTTCAATATTCATCGAGTTGAGCTCGATTGGGGCGGCCATCCGCTCGTTCTGGAGACCGGCAAGATGGCGCGCCAGGCCGATGGAGCCGTGCTCGCCACCTACGGCGAGACGACGGTGCTGGCGACGGTGGTGTCGGCCCGGGAGCCGAAGGAGGGAATCGATTTCCTTCCGCTGACCGTCGACTACCAGGAAAAATTCTATGCCGCCGGCCGCATCCCGGGCGGCTACTTCAAGCGGGAAGGGCGCCCGACCGAAAAGGAGACCCTGGTCTCCCGCCTGATCGACCGGCCGATTCGTCCGCTGTTCGCGGAGGGCTATCGCTGCGAGACCCAGGTCATCGTGACCACGCTCTCCCACGATCTCGAGAACGATCCGGACATCGTCGCCCTGGTGGCCGCTTCGGCGGCGCTGACGCTGTCGGGGACGCCGTTCATGGGCCCGATCGGCGCGGCCCGTGTCGGCTTCGTCAACAACGAGTACGTGCTCAATCCGCAGCTCGACGAGCTGCCGCAGAGCAGCCTCGATCTCGTCGTTGCCGGGACCGCCGACGCGGTGCTGATGGTCGAATCGGAAGCCAAGGAGCTGTCCGAGGAGATCATGCTCGGCGCCGTGATGTTCGGCCACAAGCATTTCCAGCCGGTGATCGACGCGATCATCCGGCTGGCCGAGAAGGCCGCCAAGGACCCGCGCGACTTCGCGCTGCCGGACAATGCGGGAATCGAGAAGGACATGCTCGGGCTGATCGAGCAGGATGTGCGCGCCGCCTACGCGATCCCCGGCAAGCAGGAGCGCCACGCCGCGCTCGATGCCGCCAAGGCGAAGGCGATGGCTCACTTCTTCCCCGAGGGGACCGACAAGTCGACGGCGGAGAAGCTGCGCATTTCCGGCGTGTTCAAGAAGCTCGAGGCCAAGGTGGTGCGCTGGAGCATTCTCGACACCGGCCGCCGCATCGACGGCCGCGACGTCAAGACGGTCCGCCCCATCGTGTCGGAGGTCGGCATTCTGCCGCGCGCCCACGGGTCGGCGCTGTTCACCCGCGGCGAAACCCAGGCGCTGGTGATCGCCACGCTCGGGACCGGCGAGGACGAGCAGTTCATCGACGCGCTCCACGGCACCTACAAGGAAACCTTCCTGCTGCACTATAATTTCCCGCCGTTCTCGGTGGGCGAGACCGGCCGCATGGGCGGCCCGCGCCGCCGCGAGATCGGTCACGGCAAGCTGGCCTGGCGGGCGATCCACCCGGTGCTGCCGCAGCAGCACGAGTTTCCCTACACGATCCGCGTGGTCTCGGAGATCACCGAATCGAACGGCTCGTCGTCGATGGCGACCGTGTGCGGCGCGTCGCTGGCGCTGATGGACGCCGGCGTGCCGTTGCGCCGGCCGACCGCCGGCATCGCGATGGGCCTCATCCTCGAGGACAAGCGCCATGCGGTGCTCTCGGACATCCTGGGCGACGAGGACCATCTCGGCGACATGGACTTCAAGGTCGCCGGCACCGAGCAGGGCATCACCTCCCTGCAGATGGACATCAAGATCGCCGGCATCACCGAGGAGATCATGCAGGTGGCGCTGGGCCAGGCCAAGGACGGGCGACTGCATATCCTCGGCGAGATGAGCAAGGCGCTGACCTCGGCACGCGCCGAGCTCGGTGCGCACGCGCCGCGCATCGAGGTGATCAACATCCCGACCGACAAGATTCGCGAGGTGATCGGCACCGGCGGCAAGGTGATCCGCGAGATCGTCGAGAAGACCGGCGCCAAGATCGACATCTCGGACGACGGCACGATCAAGATCGCCTCGGCCAGCGCCGACTCGATCAAGGCCGCGATCAACTGGATCCGCTCGATCGCCTCGGAGCCTGAGGTCGGTCACATCTACGACGGCACCGTCGTCAAGGTGGTCGACTTCGGCGCCTTCGTGAACTTCTTCGGATCGAAGGACGGCCTCGTCCACATCAGCCAGCTGGCGCCGCGCCGCGTCCAGAAGGTCAACGACGTGGTCAAGGAAGGCGACAAGGTGAAGGTCAAGCTGCTCGGCTTCGACGACCGCGGCAAGGTCCGGCTGTCGATGAAGATCGTCGATCAGCAGACCGGCGAGGACCTCGAGGCCAAGCAGAAGGCCGAAGGCGCCGAGCATCCGGCCGACGCCGCCGCCGGGGAGTGAGGTGTCGAGTGTTTGGTGGTAGGATGGGTTGAGCTCTTGCCAAACCCGTCGATGGGCTTCATGGATGGGTTTGGCCGATGGGTTTGGCCGATGGGTTTGGCCGATGGGTTTCATGGCGAAATCGGACAAGTGCCCGATTTCGCCACTCCACCCATCCTACTGCGCGGCGTCGCGGGTGCGCTCCTCGGCGCTCTGCGCGTCGTCGACCGTGCGCAACGCGGCCGGATGCGGCATCGCCACGATGTTGTATCCGGAATCCACGTAGTGGATGTCGCCGGTGACGCCGGTCGACAGATCCGACAGCAGATAGAGCGCGGCGCCGCCGACCTCCTCGATGGTCACGGTGCGCCGCATCGGTGCGTGGCGCTGCTGGTAGTTGAGCATCAGCCGGCCGTCGGCGATCCCGGCACCGGCCAGCGTGCGGATCATCCCGGCCGAGATCGCGTTGACGCGGATGCCGGACGGCCCGAAGTCGGCCGCCAGGTAGCGCACCGACGCTTCCAGCGCCGCCTTGGCGACGCCCATCACGTTGTAGTTCGGCGTGACCCGGGTCGACCCGCCGTAGGTCAAAGTGATCATGGCGCCCCCGGCCGGCATCAGCGACGCGGCGCGGCGCGCGACCTCGGTGAACGAGAAGCAGGAGATCACCATGGTGCGCACGAAGTTCTCGCGCGTGGTGTCGGCGTAGCGGCCCTTGAGCTCGTTGCGGTCGGAGAACGCGATGGCGTGGACCACGAAGTCGAGCGCCCCCCAGGTGCGGCCGATCTCGGCGAACACGCCGTCGACCGAGGCGAGATCCTCCACGTCGCACGGCAGCACCAGGCTCGATCCGAGCGAATGGGCGAGCGGCTTCACCCGCTTGCCCAGCGCCTCGCCCTGGTAGGTGAAGGCGAGCGTGGCGCCCTGCGCGGCCAGCGTCTTGGCGATGCCCCAGGCGATCGAGTGGTCGTTGGCGACCCCCATGATCAGTCCGCGCTTGTCGTGCATCAACTGGCTCATGCGACTCCACCCCTGCGCGGAAACAAACAACTTCATGCGTCGAGGCGCTTGAACACCACCGACGCATTGGTGCCGCCGAAACCGAACGAATTCGACAGGACGCAACCGAGCGTGACGCCGTCGCGGCGCGCGCGCACGATCGGCATGTCGGCGAACGCCGGATCGAGGTTCTCGATGTTGGCGCTCTCGCAGATGAAGCCATTGCCCATCATCAGCAGCGAGTAGATCGCCTCGTGCACGCCGGCGGCGCCGAGCGAATGCCCGGTCAGCGACTTGGTCGCCGAGATCGGCGGACACCTGCTGCCGAACACCGTGCGGATTGCCTCGATCTCGCGCAGGTCCCCGATCGGCGTCGCGGTGGCGTGGGGATTGATGTAGTCGACCGGAGCCTGCACGGTCGACAGCGCCATGTTCATGCAGCGCACCGCGCCCTCGCCGGACGGCGCCACCATGTCGAAGCCGTCGGACGTCGCCCCGTAGCCGGCGACCTCCGCATAGATGCGGGCGCCGCGCGCCCGGGCGTGCTCGAGCTCCTCCAGCACCAGGACGCCGGCGCCGCCGGCGATGACGAATCCGTCGCGGTCTACGTCATAGGCGCGCGATGACCGTTCCGGGGTGGCGTTGAACTTCGACGACATCGCTCCCATGGCGTCGAACAGCACCGACAGCGTCCAGTCGAGCTCCTCGCAGCCGCCGGCGAAGATCATGTCCTGCTTGCCCAGCTGGATGATCTCCATGGCGTTGCCGATGCAGTGGTTCGAGGTCGCGCAGGCCGACGAGATCGAATAATTGACGCCCTTGATCTTGAACCAGGTCGCGAGCGTCGCCGAGGCGGTCGACGACATCGCCTTGGGCACCGCGAACGGCCCGATGCGTTTCGGGCCCTTGGTGCGGGCGGTGTCGGCCGCCTCGACGATGGCGCGGGTCGAAGGGCCGCCCGAGCCCATGATGATCCCGGTTCGCACGTTCGAGACGTCGTTGTCCTGAAGGCCGGCATCGCGGATCGCCTGCTCCATCGCGAC
>JBEKZK010000152.1:0-8676 GCA_049509935.1 Xanthobacteraceae bacterium
CCCGCACCCGCTCAGGTACGATAGATGACGCGGTAGCGTGGACCGTAGTCGCCGATCGCCATGTGCTGACCCTCCTGCCAGATCACCGAGATGATCTTCTCCGGCCGGATCTGGTTCTGCTCCAGGGCGGCGTTGAGGGCCTCCTGATCGGCGGCGACGACCAGCTCGCGTACGCTCATATGTGCCTCCATGACGGGCTCCTGTGCGGGTTTCACTCGGCCGCGGCGGCGGACGCCGACGGCAGATCGGCGGCGGACAGTCCGAGGCGGGTCGCGACCCCGATGCCGTAGTCGGGATCGGCCTTGTAGAAGTGCACGATCTGGCGCCGGACGATGGCGACCGGCACGCCCTGCATGGCCTCGGCGATGTTGTCCATCAGCCGCCCCTGCGCCTCGGCGCCGATCAGGCGGAACAGGTCGCCGGGCTGCCGGTAGTCGTCATTGCGGTCGCGGTGACTGTAGCGATCGGCATCGCCGGAGATCTTCAGCGGCGGCTCGGCGAACCGGCTGTCCTGCACGGCGCCGTGCATGGAGTTCGGCTCGTAGTAGGCGTCGGCATGGCCGGTCAGCGGCGCGAAGAACCGCATCGGACCGTCCTTGTGATAGTGGTGCACCGGGCAGCGCGGGCGGTTCACCGGGAGCATCTCGTAGTGGGTGCCGAGCCGGTAGCGATGGGCATCCGCGTAGGCGAAGACGCGCGCCTGCAGCATCTTGTCGGGCGAGAAGCCGATCCCCGGAACGATGTTGGAGGGCGAGTAGGCGCACTGCTCGACCTCGGCGAAATAGTTCTCGGGATTGCGGTCGAGCTCCATCATGCCGACCTCGATCAGCGGATAGTCGCGGTGCGGCCACACCTTGGTGAGGTCGAACGGATTGTACCAATGGGCGCCGGCATCGCTCTCCGGCATCACCTGCACGAACAGCTTCCAGCGGGGAAAATCGCCGCGCTCGATCGCACCGAACAGATCCTCCTGGTAGGACTCGCGGCTGCGGGCGACCACCTGCCCGGCCTCGCGATTGGTGTGGAAGCGGTGGCCCTGCTGGCCCTTGAAGTGGAACTTGACCCAGAAGCGCTCGTTCCTGGCGTTGATGAACGCGAAGGTGTGGGAGCCGTAGCCGTTCATGAAGCGCGGGCTGTGCGGCAGGCCGCGGTCGCTCATCAGGATGGTCACCTGATGCAGGCTCTCCGGCGACAGCGACCAGAAATCCCACATCGCGGTCGGCGAGCGCAGGTTGGTGCGCGGATGACGCTTCTGGGTATGGATGAAATCCGGGAACTTGTAGGGATCGCGCACGAAGAACACCGGCGTGTTGTTGCCGACCAGATCCCAGTTGCCCTCGTCGGTGTAGAATTTCACCGCGAAGCCGCGCACGTCGCGCTCGGCGTCGGCGGCGCCCTGCTCGCCCGCCACGGTGGAGAACCGCGCGATCAGATCGGTCTTGCGGCCGACCTGCGAGAACAGGCTCGCCCTGGTGTACGCCGTGATGTCGCCGGTGACCGTGAAGGTGCCGTAGGCGCCCCAGCCCTTGGCGTGGACGGTGCGCTCCGGGATGCGCTCGCGGTTCTGGTGCGCGAGCTTCTCGATGAGCTGATAGTCCTGCAGCAGGACCGGGCCGCGCGCCCCGGCGGTGATGGAATTCTGGTTGTCCGCGACCGGATTGCCTGCGGTCGTGGTGAGGATCGGACCTGTGCCCATGCCAGCATGCTCCCGTGCGTTGGGTCGGCGGTGAGCGCAAACCTAGGGCACGGGTTGCGATCAGGTCCAGTCGCATTGCCTTATTCATGTGATCAGGCTAGCTTATCGCGATGGTCACCTTGCGACAGCTGCGCTATCTCACGGCGCTCGCCCAGCACCGCCACTTCGGGCGGGCCGCCGAGGCCTGCGCCGTCACCCAGCCGGCGCTGTCGATGCAGATCCGCGATCTGGAGCGGCAGCTCGGGGTCGAGCTGGTGGAGCGGCGGCCGGGCGACGTCGTCCTCACCGATCTCGGCGCCGAGGTGGTGGCGCGCGCCGAGCGGGTGCTGGTCGCCACGCGCGATCTGCAGGATTTCGCGCGCCACCGCGGGCGCGTGCTGTGCGGCCAGCTCCATCTCGGGATCATCCCGTCGCTCGCCCCTTATGTGCTGCCGAGCATCCTGCCGGCGCTGCGGCAGCGGTTTCCCGAGCTGCGCATCGAGCTGCGCGAGACCCAGACCAAGGTTTTGGTCGAGGAGCTGACCCGCGGCGCGCTGGACGCCGTGATGCTGGCGCTGCCGGTGCCGGAGCCGGACCTCGAGACCCTGCGGCTGTTCGACGACGCCTTCCTGCTGGCGGTGCCGGCCGCCGATCCGCGCTCCGAGTCGGCGCGGGTGTCGCCGCGCGACATCGACCAGTCGCGGCTCATCCTGCTCGAGGAAGGTCACTGCCTGCGCGATCAGGCGCTGGCCTACTGCGCGAGCGCGCACCGCGACGACGCGCTGGGCCTCGGCGCCACCAGCCTGGCGACCGTGATGCAGATGGTGGCGAACGGTTACGGCATCACCCTGGTGCCGCGGGTGGCGGTCGACGTCGAGGTGCGCGACGAGCGGGTCAAGCTGCTGCGCTTCGCGGCGCCCGAGCCCGGCCGCACCATCGGCCTGGCGTGGCGGCGAACCTCGCCGCGCAAGGTGGATTTCGTCGCCCTCGGACAGCTGATCGGCGAGACGCTCGGGTTCGCCCCGCGCGCCTCGGCGCGGCGGCCGGCGAAGCCGGCGGCACGCTGAGCTATGTCCGCCGCCGGGTGTCGAGGTCGCGCAGCTCGGTCTTGAGGATCTTTCCGTAGTTGTTCTTCGGCAGCTGGGGAACGAACACATAGTCCCTGGGCCGCTTGAAGCGGGCGATGCGCGCGAGGCACAGCGCGTCGAGCTCGCCCGGCGCGGCATCGCCGACCACGTAGGCGACGATCACCTCGCCCCATTCGGGGTCGGGCCGGCCGATCACCGAGACTTCGGAGACCCGCGGGTGGGTCAGCAGCACCTCCTCGACCTCGCGCGGATAGATGTTGGAGCCGCCCGAGATGATCAGATCCTTGGAGCGGTCCATCAGCGTCAGATAGCCGTCGGCGTCGAAGGCGCCGATGTCGCCGGTGTGCAGCCAGCCGCCGCGGAGCGTGCCGGCGGTGGCCTCGGGGTTGCGCCAGTAGCCGGGCATCACGGTATCGCCGCGGCACAGGATCTCGCCGCTCTCGCCGGGCGGCAGCTCGCGGTCGTCTTGGTCCGCCACCATGACCTCGACGCACGCGAACGGCCGCCCCGCCGAGGCGAGCCGCCGGCGCCAGCTCGGATGCGCACGGTCGGCGATGTCGTGGCGGCCGAGCACCGTGATGGTCATCGGGCTTTCGCCCTGGCCGTAGATCTGGACGAAGCGCGGGCCGAAACGGTCGAGCGCCCGCAGGGCGTCCTCCAGGTACATCGGCGCGCCGCCCCACACGATGGTGCGGACATTCCGCGGGTCGCAGGAATACGGGCTGTCGACCAGCCGCTTGACCATGGTGGGCGCCGCAAACATCGAGGCGCGCGGCCACGCCGCGACCAGGCGGAAGATCTCCTCGGGCTCGAAGCTCGCCGATTCGGCCACCACGTTGACGCCGAGGCGGGCGACATGGCCCATGACGTAGAGACCGGAGCCGTGGCTCATCGGCGCCGCGTGCAGCAGCGGATCGCCGGGCGCTGCGGGGTCGACCTCCGCGGCGCAGGCCGCGCTGGCGCAGATCAGGACCCGGTGGGTGAGCATGGCGCCCTTCGGCCGCCCGGTGGTGCCGGAGGTGTAGAACAGCCAGGCGAGGTCGCCGCCGTCGCGCGGCGTCACCCGCATCGGATCGGCGGCGAAGAGCTGCTCGTAGGCGGCGCTGCCGATGGCGATCAGGCGCTCCAGGCCGGCGGGCGCGTGGGCGGCGATCGCCGGCTCGAGATCGGGCGAGGCGAAGCACACGCGGGTGCCCGAGTGCTCCAGGATCCAGGCGAGCTCGCGGCCGTGCAGCTTGGCATTGGCCGGCACCGCGACCAGCCCGGCGTGCCAGATGGCGAAGATCAGCTCGACATAGTCCGGCGAGTTCTTGGCGACGATCGCGACCCGGTCACCCGGCTGCAGGGCGCAGCGCTCGCGCAAGGCCGCGGCGAGGCGCGCCGCGCGGCCGGCGACCTCGGCGTAGGTCCTGATGGTGGCGCCGATGGCGGTGGCCGGCCGGCTGCCGTGGCCGCGGCCCGCGCGTTCGAGCCAGAGGGCGATGTTCATCGATCAGGTGACGGCGCTGAGCCAGCCAAAGTGCACCGGGTAGCCCTCGCCGTCCAGCAGCGCGACGGTCTCCTGCAGCGGCAGGCCGACCACGTTGGTGTAGGAGCCGACGATCTTCACCACGAAGGAGCCGCCGAGACCCTGGATCGCATAGCCGCCGGCCTTGCCGCGCCACTCGCCGGACGCCAGGTAGGCCTCGAGGTCCTCCTTCGACAGGCGCTTGAAGCGCACCCGGGTCTCGACCAGGCGCTGGCGGTAGGCCTCCTTCGGCGTCACCAGGCAGATGCTGGAATAGACCCGGTGATTGCGGCCCGACAGCAGGCGCAGGCATTGCGCCGCCTCGTCGAGCATCTCGGCCTTGGGCAGGATGCGGCGGCCGACCGCCACCACGGTGTCGCCGGCGACGATGAAGGCGCCGCGCAGCTGGTCGTCGATGCGCACCGCCTCGAGCGCCGCGGTCGCCTTGGCGCGCGCCAGCCGGGTCGCCAGCGCGCGCGGCAGCTCGCCCTTGTGCGGGATCTCGTCGAGCTCGCACGGGAGCAGCGAATCGGGCTCGATGCCCGCCTGGTTGAGCAGCGCCAGCCGGCGCGGCGAGCCGGACGCGAGGACGAGCTTGGGCCGGCCGATCATCGCTCAGACGGGATGCCGGCGGCGGCCGGCACCGGCGCCGCCCGGAACGTCGTGCGGCGAGGCAGGCCGCCGCGTCCCGTCGACGGTTGGTCCGGCGCAGTGATCCATGGCGGCACGGCGGTCACTTGAACCGGTAGGTGATGCGGCCCTTGGTGAGGTCGTACGGCGTCATCTCCACCAGAACCTTGTCGCCGGCGAGCACCCGGATCCTGTTCTTGCGCATGCGGCCGGCCGTGTGGGCAATGATCTCGTGCTCGTTCTCGAGCTTGACCCGAAAGGTGGCGTTCGGAAGCAGCTCCGTCACGACACCGGGAAATTCCAAGAGCTCTTCTTTCGCCATCGACATCCAGCGTTGTTGCATTACGATCGGTAGGATCGAGGTTTGCGCCGGACCGCGGGCCCCATGGGGACGACCGGTGCGACACGACGCTCGTTGAAGGATATTCCTGCAGCCCGCCCAGCCCGCCGTCCCGCATCACGGCCGCCGCGTCGGGGCGAGCCGCCCGGGTTCCCGAATGGGCGCGGAACGTAGCGGAATCCGCAAGCCTCCACAACCGACTACTCGTTCACGCCGGGCCGCCAGTCGAACCGCGCCTTGATCCGTGTCATCAGCTGGTCGCGCGCCTGCCGGTAGGCGTCGAGCCGCTGCTCGCGGTTGCCGGTGGCGAGCGTCGGGTCGGCGGTCGGCCAGTATTCGACATCCGCCGCAAGCGTGCGGGTCAATTCCAGCGCGCGGTGGTGGGCCTCCGGAGACAGCGTCAGGATGAGGTCGAAATTGAGCCCCTCGAGGTCGTCGAGCTCCTCGAAGGTCATCGGCCGGTGGCGCGAAATGTCGAGCCCGATCTCGTCCATGGCGGAGACCGCGACGGGGTCGACGTCGTCCTTGCGGACCCCGGCGGAGCGCACGTAGATGGTGCGGCCGAACAGCCTCGCGAACAGCGCGGCCGCCATCGGCGAGCGCACCGAGTTCATGCCGCAGGCGAACAGCACCGCCTGCGGCCTCGTCGCGCGCCCGGGTGGCATGCGATCAGCCCTTCCAATGCAGCACGCACACCAGTGTGAACAGGCGCCGCGCCGTATCGAGATCGAGCTCGATCTTGCCGTCGAGCCGCTCGATCAGGAGCTCCGAGCCTTCGTTGTGCAGGCCGCGGCGGCCCATGTCGATCGCCTCGATCTGGCTCGGCGTCGCAGTGCGGATCGCCTTGTAGTAGCTGTCGCAGATCAGGAAATAGTCCTTCACGATGCGGCGCAGCGGGGTGAGCGAGAGCAGATGGGTGACCACCGGCGTGCCGTCGGCGAGCCGGACGTCGAACGACAGGCGGTTTTCCGTGATGCTCAGGTGCAGGGCGTAGGGTCCGCCGTCGTGGCCGACCGGGGCAAAGACGTTCTGCTCGATGAGGTCGAAGATCGCGACCGCGCGCTCGTGCTCGATGTCCGGGCTGGAGCGGCCGATCGAGCCCTCGTCGAGCGACACCGCCGCGAGCCGGCGTTTCGAATCTGCGGGAGCCACGGTCGCCATCATCGCGGATTGAGGCGGATGGCGATCGAGCGCGCGTGGGCCTCGAGCCCCTCGGCCCTGCCGAGCGCGATCGCGGCGGGACCGAGCGCGGCGAGCCCGTCGGCATCGAGGCGCAGGATGGACGTCCGCTTCATGAAGTCGAGCACGCCGAGACCGGAGGAGAAGCGCGCCGAACGGGCGGTCGGCAGCACGTGGTTGGAGCCCGCCACGTAGTCGCCGATCGCCTCCGGCGCATGGTGGCCGAGGAACATCGCGCCGGCATTGCGGACGCGGCGGGCGAGCGGCTCGGGATCGGCGAGCGCGATCTCCAGATGCTCGGGCGCCACCGCATCGATGAGCGGCACCGCCTCGTCGAGGTCGCGGACCAGGATCACGGCGCCGAAGTCGCGCCACGCCGCGGCCGCGATGGCGCCGCGCGGCAGCGCCCGCAGCTGCGCCGCGACCGCCGCCTCGACGGCGCCGGCAAGGCCGGCATCGTCGGTCACCAGGATCGCCTGGGCGGCGGTGTCGTGCTCGGCCTGGGCGAGCAGGTCGGCGGCGATCCATTCCGGGTGGCCGTCGCGGTCGGCGACGATCAGCACCTCGGAGGGGCCGGCGATCATGTCGATGCCGACCTTGCCGAACACCAGGCGCTTGGCCGCCGCCACGAAGGCGTTGCCGGGCCCGACGATCTTGGCGACCGGCGCGATCGTCGGCGTCCCGTAGGCGAGCGCCGCGATCGCCTGGGCGCCGCCGACGCGGTAGACCTCGTCGACGCCGGCGAGCCCGGCCGCGGCCAGCACCAGCGGATCGAGCCTGCCGTCCGGCGCCGGCACCACCATGACGATGCGCGGCACGCCCGCAACCTTGGCGGGCACGGCGTTCATCAGCACCGAGGACGGATAGGCCGCGGTGCCGCCCGGCACGTAGAGCCCGACCGCCTCGATCGCGGTCCAGCGCGACGAAAGCTCGATGCCGAGCGGATCGACGAACCGATCGTCCGCCGGGACCTGCCGGCGATGCCACGTCTCGATGCGATCGCGCGCCAGCCGCAGTGCGGAAAGCGTCGTGCCGTCGCAGCGCCCGGCCGCGGCCGCGATCTCGTCGGCCGGCACCCGCAGGCCAACGGCTTCGAGGTCGACCCGGTCGAACGTTTTGGTGAGCTCGATCAGCGCCGCGTCACCGCGCGCGATCACGTCGGCGATGATCGCCCGCACCGCGGCATCGACGTCCTCGGACGCCTCGCGCTTGGCGCCCAGGAAGCTGCAGAAGCGTCCGGCGAAGTCGGGCGCCTTGGTATCGAGGCGGATCGGCATGTCCGGGCCCTGCCGGGCCATACGCGCCCGGATCACCGGTCATGACGTGGCGGCGGAGCGCAAGTCAACCCCGCGCAGCCAATCACTTCAACCATGCTGCTGCAGATGATCGGGGCAGCACGAGGTCGGCCATACCGGCCCGAGATCGGCGAGCTCGACCTCCAGGCATTCGACCTCGAGGCGCAAGGCCGCGCCACCGGAGAACAACAGCGTCACCACCCCGGACGGGAAGTCATCGTCGGCAAACTCGACCGCCAGCAGGTTGAGCACCGTGTCGGGGTTCTTCGGGCTGACATTGCGGCATTTGACCGTCAGCACCCGGTCGAAGCGTAGCGCGGTGCGCCGGCGCTGGAATTCGGCATGGCCGTTGTGCGCCGCCGCCTCCCAATCGAAGCGGTTGAGGCCGATCACCAGGCGCTTCTCGGCCGGACGCCAGACGACGTCGGCGACTTTCAGGGTGGCGTCCTGCAGATGCGTCGAGATGACGTCGACATCGTCCTTGTCCAAGGCGACGAGCTTGAGGAGGTCCATGGCCGGGCTCGTGTCTGATGAGGTGACAGGTACGTAGAGACGCACCGCCGCCGGCGCAAGGCTCTCGCCGCAGGAGCTTGCGCCGGGGCCGGTGGCGCATGCTCACCCGCTGATGCGCTGAACCTCCGCGCCGCAGCGGCCGAGCTTGTCCTCCAGCCGCTCGAAGCCGCGGTCGAGATGGTAGACCCGGTTCACCATGGTCTCGCCCTCGGCGGCGAGCGCCGCGATCACCAGCGACACCGAGGCGCGCAGATCGGTCGCCATCACCGGCGCGCCTTTGAGCTGCTCGACGCCTTCGATCGTGGCGCGCTCGCCGTCAAGCGCGATGCGCGCGCCGAGTCGGGTCAATTCGCCGACATGCATGAAGCGATTCTCGAAAATCGTCTCGGTGATATGCGAGGTGCCGCGCGCGCGCGTCATCAGCGCCATCAGCTGGGCCTGCAGATCGG
>JBEKZK010000153.1:0-8667 GCA_049509935.1 Xanthobacteraceae bacterium
GATCATGAACAGCACCAGCGCCCGGTGCGTGATCGCCCATTGCGAGAGATTGAGGCCCTTCATGGCGTGGGCTCCGGTGAAGAGTTGTTGAGTTGGCGCATGTTCTTGTCGGCGAACCGGTAACCACTTCGCCGGAACATGCGTCTTGACTGGCGCATGTTCTTGTCGGCGAACCGGTAACCACTTCGCCGGAACATGCGCTAACGAACCTCGACGGTGCGGACCCGCAGGCCCGCCTCGAGCTTCTGCACGCCGAGGGTGACGACGCGGTCGCCGTCGGCGACCCCGGCGGTCACCACCGCGGTGTGCTCGTTGAACGATGCCACCGTGATGTTGCGCTGGACCAGCGCCCCGCTGTCGTCGACCAGATAGACGAACGGTCCGCCGCCGCGGTTGAGCACGGCGGACAGCGGCAGGCGCGCGACCTTCGCGGTGGTGCCGGGCGACAGCGTCACGGTCGACGTCATGCCGAGCGCCACGCTGTCGCCGGCATCCTCGATGGTGAAGCGCGCCGCGTAGGTGCGGGTCGCGGCATCGGCCTGGGGGGAGAGCTCGCGTAAGTGCGCCTTGAAGCTGCGGTCGGGATCCGACCACAGCCGCACCGAGGCCGCCGCCGAGCGCGCCTCGCCGAGCCAGGTCTCCGGCAGCGCGATCACCGCCTCCTTGTCGCCGCGGTGGGCGAGCCGCAGCACGCCCTGGCCGACGGCGACGACCTGGCCGGCTTCGGCGAGCGTCGCCGTGATCACCCCGTCGGCATCGGCCCGCAAGCTCGCGTAGCCGAGCTGGTGCTGCGCGATGTCGAGGGCGCGACGGGCACGCTCCAGGCGGCCCGCGGCCTCGTCGCGGGCGACCTGCTTGCGGTCGAAGTCGGCGATCGCCGCGAAGCCGCGGGACTTCAGCGTGGCGTAGCGCTCGGCGTCGGAGCTCGCCTGCCCGAGGCTCGAGGTGGCGGCGGCGAGCTCGGCCTGGGCGCTCTCGGCCTGCAGCTTCAGATCCAGCGGGTCGAGCTCGGCCACGACGTCGCCGGCGTGCACCCGGTCGCCGATATTGACCAGCCGCTTCACGATCTTGCCGGCGACCCGGAACCCGAGATCGGTCTCGTAGCGGGCTCGCACCACGCCGACGAACTCGCGGCCGGCGTCGTCATCGACGAGGCTCACGCGCTCGATCTGAACCGGACGCTCGACCCGGCTGGTCGGCGCCGTCTGGGCCTGGCAGGCCGCCAGAAGGGTCGCGAAGGCGAACGCGGAGGCGAGGCGGGCGATGGCGTGCATGGCCGGCTCCTGCTGGGTTGTGATCACTGAGAATTGATGACTGACGACTTTCATTTATCGTCAGGGCACGGGCGTGCGGAACCGGGGCGGACGGGCTCATCGGGTCAGCCTCGGGGGGTGATGGCGCGCAACAGGAAGCGCACGGACTTGCGGACCTCGGCCTCGAGGTCCTGCCCCTCGTCCATGCATTCGGCGACGAGGACCGGATGGGTGAAGCACGTCATCGCGCGCATGATCGTTTCGGCGGTCTCACGCGGGTCGACAGGCTCGAGCTCGCCGCCATCGATGCCGTCGCGCAAGATCAGCTCGAGCACCGTGCGCATCGTGTCCTTGTGCGCCCCGATCGCTTCCCAGCTGTGCTCGATCGCCGCCATGACGATCTCCATCACCCGCTCGTCGCCCAGCAGATGGCGCCTGAAATAGGCGACAATCTCGAGAAACAGCCGCTCCACGCGGGCTGCCGCTGGCCCCCGCGATCGCGCGATCGACCACGCCTCGCTCTCGATGGTGCCGAGGTGACGCTGGCACAGCGCCTCGACGATGGCGTTCTTGGAGGCGAAGAACCGATAGATGTTGGCCGGCGACATGTCGAGCTCGGCCGCGATGTCGGCCACCGCCGTCTTGGCGAACCCCAGACGGCGGAACAGGCCGTCCGCGGTGTCGATGATCCGCGCCCGGGTGTCCTCCGGCCTGGCCTTTGGCTGGTGCTGGGCGATCATGAGAAAGGGTTACGCCCCTGTGTGCGAGTGTGACGACTGACGAAAACGGTAATTCGTCAGGAGCTGCCTGTCAACGACATGCACGGGAACGTGAAGCCGTGGGAAGAGCATCCGGATACCCGCATGCCATCCGGATGGCCTACAACGACCTTGCCATGCCAATGCCCGAACGGCAGGGAGATCGACGATGCGGTTGAAGGATGAAGTCGCCGAGGAGCGGACGCAATTCTCCGCGCTGCGGTTCTACGACAAGTTCGAGCACCTCGTCGTCATGGCGCTCACCGCCATCATCGCCGTCATCGTCGTGGCGGCGCTGTGGAACCTGGCCGTCAAGGTGCTGTTCGGGCTCATCATCCCCGGCAACTTCGATCCCACCGACTATGGGGTGTTCCAGGCACTGTTCGGCACGATCTTTACCGTGATCATCGCGCTGGAATTCAAGAAGACGCTCACCGTGGTGACGGACCGGCGCTCCAACATCGTCCAGGTCCGAGCCGTGCTGCTGCTCGCGCTGCTCGCCGTGGTGCGCAAGATCATCATCATCGACATGTCGTCGACCGACTCGCTCCACCTGATCTCGCTCGCCACCGCGATCCTGGCCCTCGGCGCCGCCTACTGGCTGGTGCGCGACAGCGACCGCCGCAGCGACATGCCACCGGCCGCACGGAGCAATGTCACCTGATGGTGACCGGGCGCGACCGCGCCAAAGATCCAGATGTCGTGACGAACTTATCGGCAGCCACGGCTTCGCTGCCGTGCGCGACTTGGACGAGCCTTCGACGACGAGCCTTCGACTGAGAAAGCCTTTCATAGCACGACCGGTTATTATAGAAAAGAGGCACAGTCTATAATAACACGGACAGCGAACTTGGCTTCCGGCGTCTACGAGCTCGATCCCGACGGCCGGCGGTGCTTCCGGCCGGCAACGCCGCACATTCCGCGGCTGGAGGACGTCGTCGACGTCCTCGATCCGGCGCTCGGCGCGGTCCGTGAGATCGATCGGACGCTCGCCGCATGGAATCGTCCCGGCGTGGTGGGCCGGCTGCTCGCCAGGCTCGACGCCGTGCACTCCTCGGCCGCCGAGGGGTCGACGACGACCTTTACCGGCCTGCTCGAATACGAGACCTCGCTGCACACCGCGCCGGATCCGGATGATGCCGCAACCGTCGCGGCCTGCGCGAATGCCGTGGACGCCGAGCCGGCCGACATCCTCGACCCGATCGACCTCGCGCTGCGCACGCATCGAAAGCTCTTCGAAGGATCCCGCGACCAGATGGTGGCGATGTCGGCGGGCCGACTGAAGGAACGGACAAACGGCACCGTCGACCACGACGCGGCCGGAGGCTTCTTCTATTTCACCCGGCCTTCCTCCGTACCCGAGGCGATGGCGGAATGGCGGGATTTCACGTCGGCCGCGGATCCGCGCGTGCCGGAGATGGTTCGGCAAGTCCTCTCGCACTGGATGTTCGAGCACATCCATCCGTTTGCCGACGGCAACGGGCGGGTCGGACGGCTTCTGATTCCGCTGATGCTGCGCACCAAAGGTGCGGTGCAATCTGCCTGCGCGTTCATCGGAGAGGCGGTCCACGAGGACAAGCAGCTCTATGTCGAAGCGCTCAAGGGCGCCAGACTGTCGGGCGACATGACCGCATGGACCCGCCTCGTGCTCGGCTTCATTCACCGGACCGCAGCGGCAAACCTTCGGCGGCTGGACGGCCTCGCCGCGATCGAGGGCCGGTGGCACCGTGCCGTCGCATCGGTTCGGGCCGACAGCATGGTTCATCAGCTGGCGCCATTCGCTCTGACGCGGCCGATCTTCACCATCACGGATGCAATTGAGGCAATCGGCGGAACCTTCGCCAGCGTCAACGGAGCGGCCGCCCGGCTCGTCGACGCGGGCATCCTGACCATCGGGCGTGGCGCACGGCGGGACCGGCTGTTTCATGCGCGCGAGGTGCTGGATCTCTTCGACCGGTTCGGATGAAGCACCTATTTACGGATGAGCTCCAGCGACAGCGCGAGCAGATCGAGGATTGCCGCGTGCTGCGGCAACCCGAGCATCGCCTGTGCGCAGGCGCCGGCGGCGATCTCGGACAGCGCCAGCACCGGCGCCGCGAGCCGGATGGCGCCGAGGCGCAGCCGTGCCACCGCGTGCCGGCGCGCGAGCCGCGGCTCGGGACGCGTCGCCTCGACGTGGTGGTAGAGCTCATGGGCGATGAACACCGGCGCCGAGTGCCGGGCGCCGACCAGGCGGGCGATCTCGGGGGTCGCCATCGCGCCGTCGAGCGCCGCCACGGCGATCGCGAACAGGCGGATCTCCGGGGGCCGGGCGCGGTAGTCGGCGTGACGCCAGAACGGCCCGGCGAACGGGTCCTCGTGGGTCTCGACGATGCCGACGCCGAGCGCGGCCGCGACGGCTTCCGGGCCGAGGCCGGGGTATTGCCGGTTCAGCATGGCGCCGACCGCCGTGCCGTCGTCCAGCGCCGCCGCGACGAGGCGATGCCGAGCCTCCGCCGGCAGCCCGGCGGCGACCGGATCGTTCGCCAGCATGCGATCGCCGAGTGTGAACGGCGTTTCGCCGCGCAGCCGCGCGAGACACTCCTCCTCGGGACCCGTCGGGGACACGTGACCCCTCACCGTCGGGCCCCGGGCACGCCGATCATCGCGACCGCGGCATCGGCGGCGAGCCCGTCGAGCTCGCCCTGCGCCACGGCGATCGCCTGGTCGACGGCGACGATGCCGGACAAATCGACCACCCGGCCGCCGACGATGACGAGCATGTCGGGGGCGATGACGCTGTCGCCGTTGTAGATCGTGGTGTCGGTCCAGAATTTTCGCAGCGCGTCGGTGGCGCCGGCGGCCGGCACCTGGCGGACCTCGCCGTCGCTGCGCTGGATGCGGATGACGCCGTCGGCATCGACCGCGCGCAGCGGTGCGCGGCGTTTGCGAAACAGGCCCCACAGCACCTTCTCCTCGATGCTGCCCTGGATCACCCGCATGCGCGGGGTGGCGGCGGCAACCCGCAGCTCGCCGGCCGCGAGATTCATCGAGGCCGCCGCGATGCCCAGCGCCTCGGCCTCGGTGACCATGCCGGAGCGCTGTCGCGCCCGCATCTCCGAGGCGCCCATCGCGGTGGCGCGCACCCCTTGGGTGCGCGGGTCGACCTCGATCGTCACCTCGACGTCGTCCGGCGAGGCGCCGAGTGCGACCACGGCCTCGAACGCCTCGCGGCGGATCGCCTTGAGCGCCTCGGAGGTCGGATTCGGGATCACCCGCTCGATGGTCTCGCGCACCAGCGCCAGCGCGACGCCGATCGAGGAGATCACCTCGGCGTCGCGCGATATCTGATGGGAGAGCTTCAGCCGTTGCGCGGCGAACGGGATCAGCGCCGCGGCGCCGCCGCCCTCGCCGACCAGCACCGCCTGGTCGCGGTCGAGCGCATATTCGGCGATGAGATCGTGAACGACCGGGATCACCTTGTCGGTCGCGGCCTCGAGGATCCGTTGCGCCGTCTCATCGATGCCGAGCCCGAGCACGGTGGCGAGCGCCGCCATCGCGCGCCGCGCGGCCTCGGGGCGACCGTGCGCGTGCAGGCCCGGCCGCGTCAGTCCGAGCACGTTGGCGGCGCAGGTCGTGGTGAGCGCGTAGCGCGTGCCGTCGGCCACCCGCACCGCGGCATAGTCGTCCGGATCGCCGGGGCGCGGACGAAACAGCTCGACCACCGGCTCGACGATCCTCTCCGGGTCGGCGAACGCCGCGTAGGCGAGCCCGGCGATGTGGGCGCTGCGCGGCCCGACGTCGATCACCTCCGCGCCGTGCACCCGCACCATGCTGCCGCCGGCGACCCCGATCACCCGCACGTCGAGCGAGCTGACGTAGGTCTCGTGGCCGCCGACCCGGGCATGCTTGATGGTCGGCCGGCCGTTGCGGATCACGCCGATATTGGTGCTGGTGCCGCCGACCTCGAAATAGATGCCGTCGGAGATGCGCAGGTGCATCAGCGCGCCGGCGACCGAGGCGGCCGGCCCCGACAGCATGGTCATGGCCGGACGCCGGCGCATCTGCTCGATGTTCATCACGCCGCCGTCGCCGCGCATGATCATCAGCGGCGCCGCGATACCGGCCTCGCGCACGCTCGCCTCGGTCATGTCGGCGGTGTCGATCATCCTCGGCAGAATGCTGGCATTGATCACGGCGGTGCGGGTGCGAATGGTGAGGCCGTAGAGCTTGCTGATCTCGTGACCGCAGGTCGCCGGCATTCCGTGCTCGGCGGCAACGCGGCGCACCGTCTCCTCGGCGCCGCCGTCGTCGACGCCGAAGGCGGAGCTTGCCACCACGACGCGGACGCCCGCCGCCTGAAGCTCGGCGATCGCTGCGGCAGCGGCCGCATCGGTGAGCTTCTCGATGTGGATGAAGCGGTTGACCGGCCGCAGGAAGCGGCCGGGCGAAAGCTCGATGTCGCCGATGCTGCTCTGGCCGCGGGCGAGCACCGCCTCGACCCGCGTCGCCATCCCGACCACGCCGACCGTCGCGACGTCGCCTTCCAGCAGCGCGTTGGTGGCCTGCGTGGTGCTGTGGGCGAGGAAGATCACGTCGCCCGGATCGACCCGCGACTGCTCCAGCACGTTGCGGAACACCGCGACGACGCCGGCCGCCACCCCGCGCGGATCGGCGTGGGTGGTGAGCACCGAAAAGCGGCCCACCACCTCGTGGCTGTCGTTGTCGATCAGCACCGCCTTGGTGAAGGTGCCGCCGACATCGATACCGATGCGATAGAGACGACGGTCCGGAGCGGCCATCGGGTCACGCCAGCATGATGTAGGCGAGGAAGCTGTTGATCGCCACCATCAGGCAACCGAAGGGCAGCGCGGTGCGCAGGAACTCGCCGTGCGAGATTTTGGTGTAGCCGATGGTCCACAGCGTCCACGAGTTGGTCGGATCCATGCTGCCCTGCATGACGGTCGGCGCCAGCCACACCGAGTAGAGGAACGGGATCGGCAGGTCCTTGTTGTCGAGGATCAGCGCCAGCACGGCGGCGCCGGTGCCGATCACCACCAGCGGCCCGCGATAGATGCTGCCGACGCCGCCGAGCACGGCGAAGAAGATTGCCGCCTGCAGCGGCGTATGCGGCAGGATCGGCCCGAAGATCGGCTTGAGCGCCGAGGAGACCTGGGGCATCTGTCCGGCGACGATGATCATGCCGCAGATGGTCCATAGCGCAGCGATCGTCGCGATGTCCGGAAAGGCGTCGTAGAACGCCTTGTTGAACAGGTTGACGTGGCCCTGCAGGGTGCGGTCGCGCCAAGTGAGCGCCAGCGCCAGCACGATGCTGAGCAGGAACGTCGGAATGATCTCCCACCTGAAGACGATGATCATCAGGACCGGAAACAGCGGCACCACATAGGTGTAGTACGGCGTGCGCCGGCGGATCGTCGGACCGGCGCCGCCCGCGGTGTCGACCGCGGAGGCGCGGCGGGCGCCGAGGCGTCCGATATAGACCCATTCCAGCGCCCAGGCGCACATCACGTAGACGGCGCCGCCGATCGACCACATGACGAGCCACGGCGCCGCGTACTGGATCCCGGGAAACAGCTTCTGGAAGGTGCCGAACTGCACCAGGTTCACCATGGTGCCGGCGCCGATGCCCATCGTGAAGGCGGGGGCCGCGACCCGCGGCGGGATGCCCTGGCTCATCATGATGGGCAGCGCGATCACGCCGATCGCGATCGCCGCACCGACCCCGTACATCGAGGTGAACAGCAGCGCCGTGGTGAGCGTGATCGTCATGGCGACGACCAGGGCGCGATCGCCGGCGAGCTCGACGGCGGCGCGGATCACGCTTTCGGCGATGCCGGTCTGGATCAGGATCTGCGCGAACCAGGCGCCGAACACGATGATGATCACGGCGGACGCGAAGGCGACGCCGCCGCCCTGCAGCACCTTGGCCTGGATCTCCCCGACCCCGATGCCGGCGAGCGCCGCCCAGGCGATGGCCAGCACCAGCAGCATGATGATCGGGCTCTGGCCGCGAATGATCAGCACGACCACCGCGAGGAAGACGAGCAGGAGTAGAATGCCGACGACCATAGGCCCGCGGCCCGACGGTCAGGCGCGGAATTCGGCGCGGTCGGTGCCGCGGTACAGCACCTTGACCTGTTGCTCGGTGATCGCCGCATGGGCGGCGCGCGCGGCGGGCGAGAAATCCGCATCGGGCGCCGGCTCCGGCTCGAAGTGATGATAGGTGTCGACGCCGCGCACCAATGTGGCGCTGTCGCGCTCGCCGGCGATCTGCCGGATGTGGGTCGGCACGTAGCGGATGGCGTAGCCGATGCGGCGGTCGCCGGACCGGTTGGGGGCCGAGCCGTGGAACAGCAGCACGTGATGCAGCGAGGCCTGGCCGGGTTTGAGCTCGACCAGAACGCCCTCGCCCTCGTCGACCTCGACGGCGATTTCCTGGCCTCGGGTCAGCAGGTTGTCCTTGTGGAAGGTGTCGGTGTGGTCGACCTGAGCCTTGTGGGTGCCGGCGATGAACTTCATGCAGCCGTTGACCTCGTTCGCCGGCGTGAACGCGATCCACACGGTGGTGACATCGGGCGAGCTCAGGCCCCAGTAGGTGGAGTCCTGGTGCCACGACACGAAGCCGGCGTCGCTCGCCTCCTTGATGAAGAAGGTGG
>JBEKZK010000154.1:0-8667 GCA_049509935.1 Xanthobacteraceae bacterium
GGCCGCGCGGCGTTCGGCAACAACTGCGCGCCCTGCCACGGCACCGGGGCGAGCGGCGCGCGCGGCTACCCGAACCTCAACGACGACGACTGGCTGTGGGGCGGGACCGTCGAGGCGATCCACCAGACCATCGCGTACGGCATCCGTTCCGGCAATCCGGAGGGCCGCGAGAGCGCGATGATCGGCTTCGGCAAGGACAACGTGCTCAAGCCGGCCGAGATCGTAACGGTGGCGAATTTCGTCCGTTCGCTGTCGGGTCTCCCGGTGCGGCCGGGAACGGATCTGGCCGCCGGCAAGACGATCTTCGACGGCAACTGCGCGGTCTGCCACGGCGATGATGCCAAGGGCAAGCAGGAGCTCGGCGCACCGAACCTGACCGACAAGATCTGGCTCTACGGCTCGGACGAAGCCACCATCATCGACGTCATCACCAACGGCCGCGGCAGCGTGATGCCGGCCTGGACCGGTCGCCTCGACCCGGTGACCATCAAGGCCCTGGCGGTGTTCGTGCACACGCTCGGCGGCGGCAAGTAGCGGAGCAATCCGCCGGGTTGGCAGGCTCGGCGGCCACCGCCGGCCCTCCCTCGTCGATCGGCGGTTTCGCCCGTCATCGGGCGACGCTCGTTCCGCGGCCCCGCTCGCCGCCTTGATCCAGATCAAGGCGACGAGCCGGCACATACGGCATGGTGGTCTTGGCGTATCAGGGACCGAGTCGATCGCAGCGATGAACAAGATGACCAATCCTGCCGAGATCGAGTTCGGCCCGCTCTACGTGGCGCACCAGAAGGTCTATCCGCAGAGCGTCGCGGGGCGGTTCCGCAACGTCAAATGGGCGCTGATGGCGGTGTGTCTCGGCGTCTACTACTTCCTGCCGTTCGTCCGCTGGGACCGCGGGCCGAACGCGCCGGGCCAGGCGGTGCTGATCGATTTCCCCAATCGCCGGTTCTATTTCTTCTTCATCGAGATCTGGCCGCAGGAGGTCTATTATTTCACCGGCCTGCTGATCATCGCCGCCTTGGCGCTGTTCCTGATGAACGCGATCGGCGGTCGGATCTGGTGCGGCTATCTCTGCCCGCAGACGGTGTGGACCGACCTGTTCTACGCGGTGGAGCGGCTGATCGAGGGGGATCGCCGCGAACGCATCCGCAAGGAGAAGCAGCCGCTCAGCCCGCGGCGGGTCGGCGAGATCGTGGCCAAGCATTCGATCTGGCTGTTCATCGCCTGGTGGACCGGCGGTGCCTGGGTGCTCTACTTCGCGGACGCACCGACCCTGGTGCGCGAGCTCGCGACCGGCCAGGCGCCGGCCGTGGCCTACATCTCGATTGCGATTCTGACGTTCACGACCTACTCGCTGGCCGGCTTCATGCGCGAGCAGGTCTGCGTCTACATGTGCCCGTGGCCGCGCATCCAGGCGGCGTTGACCGATGAATGGGCGCTCAACGTCACCTACCGCTACGACCGCGGCGAGCCACGCACCTCGTTCAAGAAGGCCGAGGAGCTGCGCGCCAGGAACCTGCCGGCGGGCGACTGCGTCGACTGTCATCAATGCGTGGCGGTGTGCCCCACCGGCATCGACATCCGCAACGGCCCGCAGCTCGGCTGCATCATGTGCGGCCTGTGCATCGATGCCTGCGACACCGTGATGGAAAAGACCGGACGGCCGGCCGGGTTGATCGCCTACGACACCGACATCAACATCCATCGGCGCCAGGAAGGCAAGCCCAACATCTTTCGCATCGTTCGGGCGCGCACCCTGATCTATGCGGGCGCGATCGCCCTGGCCGGCTTCGTCATGCTGTACTCGCTGCTGACCAGGAGCTACATCGGCGTCAACGTGCTGCACGACCGCAATCCGATGTTCGTGACGTTGAGCGACGGCTCGGTCCGCAACGCCTACACGGTACATCTCCTCAACAAGCGCCCGCAGACCCGCACCGTCGTGCTCGACGTCGAGGGCATCGAGCACCCGCAGCTGCACGTGGTCGGCCTCGACACCGTGGCCGGCGGCAAGCCGGAGATCGTGATCGGTCCCGACCAGACCAGCGAGGTGCGTCTGCTGGTCACCGTGCCGCCCGGTCTCCAGCGGTCGACGACCGTGACCTTCCGGGTGACCGACGTCACCACCGGCGAGACCGCGGCCAAGGCCGAGCATTTCATCGCCCAATAGCGAGTGAGACCCATGATCGCATCAGGTTCGACCCGGCAGAAGACGGACGCGGCCGCTGGAACATTTTCGCCTCTGACCGGGCGCATGGTCCTGGTCTGCGTGCTGGCGTTCTTCGGCGTGGTGATCACCGTCAACGTGACGATGGCGGTCCTCGCCGTCAGGACCCTCCCGGGCACCGAGGTCGACAGCTCGTACCAGTCGGGCATCGGGTACAATGCCGAGATCGCGGCGGCGCACCGGCAGGACGCGCGGCATTGGCGCGTCGCCGGCCATGTCGAGCGCGGCCCCGACGGCCGCACGGTGGTGCGCGTCGAGGCGCGCGACGACGGCGGCGCGCCGGCGACCGGCCTTGCCTTCTCGGCACGCCTGGAGCGGCCGATCGACAAGGGCGCCGACCGGCTCGTCGGGCTCGCCGAGCGCGAGTCCGGGACCTACGGTGGCGAGGCCGCCGATGTGGCGCCGGGCCAGTGGGACCTGGTGCTGGAAGCGGAACGCGCCGGCGAACGGGTGTTCCTGTCGCGGAGCCGCGTGGTCCTCAAGTAGCGGACTGGTACCGGTCATGACCGAGGCGCGCGATCTCTCGCATTTCGTCAAGCATCTGGACGGCGGCCTGTCGCACATCGATCTCGCGGTCGAGGGCATCACCTGCGCGGCCTGCATGATGGCGATCGAAGGCGGGCTCGCGGCCGTTCCCAACGTCACCCGCGCCCGGGTCAATCTCACCAACCGGCGGGTCGCGGTCGAATGGCGGGACGGCGCGCTCGATCCGGCGCGCGTCATCGACCGGCTCGGCGAGCTCGGCTACCGCGCCTACCCGTTCGATCCGGCGCGGGCCGAGGCCGAGGAGGAAAAGGAAGGCCGCTTCCTGCTGCGCTGCCTCGGCGTCGCCGCCTTCGCGGCCATGAACATCATGCTGCTGTCGGTCGCGGTATGGTCCGGCAACGTCACCGACATCGCGCCCGAGCAGCGCGACTTCTTCCATTGGCTGTCGGCGCTGATCGCGCTCCCTGCTGCGGCCTATGCGGGCCAGCCGTTCTTCCGTTCGGCGGTGCGGGCGCTGCTCGCGAAGAACCTCAACATGGACGTTCCGATCACGCTCGGCGTCGTGCTGGCGCTGGGCATGTCGGTGGTCGAGACGCTGCATCACGCCCATCATGCGTATTTCGATTCCGCGATGATGCTGCTCGCGTTCCTGCTGGCCGGCCGGGTCCTCGACCAGGGCATGCGGCGGCGCACCCGCGCGGTCGCCGGCAACCTGGCGGCGCTGCGCGCCGAGACCGCCGTCAAGTTCGTCTCGCCCGAGGAGATCCGCGAGGTGCCGGTCGAATCGATCCGCGCCGGCGACCTGGTCCTGGTGCGCCCGGGCGAGCGCATCGCGGTCGACGGCATCGTCAGCGAGGGCCGCTCGGAGATCGATCAGAGCCTGGTCACCGGAGAGACCGCCCACCTGCCGGCGAGCCGCGGCACCATGGTATATGCCGGCACCATGAATATTGCCGGCACCCTGCGGGTGCGGGTCAGCGCCGTCGTCAAGGGGACGCTGCTCGACGAAGTGACGCGACTGCTCGACAATGCCGTGCAGGCGCGCTCGCGCTATGTCCGCCTCGCCGATCGCGCGGCTCGGCTGTATGCCCCGATCGTGCACCTGACCGCGTTGACCACCATGGTCGGCTGGTTGGCGTTGGGGGCTGGCTGGCACGACGCCATCGTCACGGCCATCGCGGTCCTCATCATCACCTGCCCGTGCGCGCTGGGCCTGGCGATTCCCGCCGTTCAGGTCGTCGCCTCCGGCGCCCTGTTCCGCGCCGGCGTCCTGCTCAATGCCGGCGATGCCATCGAGCGGCTCGCCGAAGTCGATACCGTGCTGCTCGACAAGACCGGAACGCTGACCTTGCCGGAGCCCGAGGTGGTCAACGGCACCGATTTCCCCGCCGCCGTGCTGGCGCTGGCCGGACGGCTGGCATTGCTGAGCCGCCATCCGCTCGCCGCCGCGGTGGCGCGCGCCGCCGGCGCCAGGGAGCCGCTCGGTGGTGCCGTCGAGGAGCCTGGCCTGGGAGTGCGCGGCGAGCTCGACGGGATCGAGGTGAGGCTGGGCCGCCCGGCGTTCTGCGGCGCCACCCTTCAGGCCGACGCGATCGGCATCCGCGACCCCGAAGCATCCGCCATCGCGTTTCGCCATGGCGACGAGGTCCATGTCTTCGCGGTGCGCCAGCGCGTGCGTTCCGACGCGGTCGGCGTGATCGCGGCGTTGAAGCGGCGCGGGCTGGCGGTCGAAATCCTGTCGGGCGACCGGCCGGCCGCGGTCGAGCACGTCGCCCGCCTGCTCGGCATCGAGGCTTGGCACGCCGGCATGAAACCGGACGAGAAGATCGCGCGGATCACCGAGCTGAGACGCGAAGGCAGAAACGTGCTGATGGTCGGCGACGGTCTCAATGACGCCCCGGCGCTCGCCGCCGCCGACGTCTCGCTGTCGCCGATCACCGCCGTGCACCTGTCGCAGGCGGCCGCCGACGCGGTCTTCCTCGGCGACCGGCTGGCGCCGGTGGCGGAGGCGCTCGCTATCGCGCATCGCGCCAAGCGGATCATGCGGGAGAACCTCCGGCTCGCCATCGTCTACAATCTGATCGCCGTGCCGGTTGCGATCGCCGGGCTGGCGACCCCGCTGGTGGCGGCGGCGGCGATGTCGGGATCCTCGATCCTGGTCACCGCGAACGCATTGCGCGCCAGATGGCGCCCGCAGCCGGCGTCGTTCGCCGCGCGGGATCTGCTCTGATGGAGGTTCTGGTCTATCTGGTGCCGATGGCGCTGGCGCTCGGCCTGCTCGGGCTCGGCGGCTTCCTGTGGTCGCTCAAGACCGGCCAGTACGATGATCTCGACGGCGCGGCGTGGCGGGCGATCCTGGACGAGGACGACGGGTCGCCGGTCGCCCGGATGACCGGCGAGAAGGCCCCCGAGGGCGACAAATCGTCCGGCCCCGCATAGCCGGGCGCCGTCGGCGGCGCGGATTCGCGGCCGGACGACATATGGGGCGGCCGGGCATCACCCGGCAAGCTTGCCGATTTCAGCTGCTGCGACGCGCCGGGCATGGGCATAGAGCGCCGCGATGGCGCAACTCGCCATGCGCGCGCGGACGTTGTCGGCACGGCTGGTCAGGATGATGGGCACGCGGGCCCCCAGCACGATCCCGGCCGCGTCGGCGCCGGCGAGAAACGTCAGCTCCTTTGCCAGCATGTTGCCGGCTTCGAGATCGGGCACCAGCAGGATATCGGCGTCGCCGGCGACCGGGGAAACAATGTGCTTGGTCGCCGCCGCCTCGCGATTGATCGCGTTGTCCAGCGCCAGCGGGCCGTCGAGGATCGCGCCGGTGATCTGGCCTCGCTCGGCCATCTAGCACAGCGCCGCCGCGTCGATGGTCGACGGGATTTTCGACGTGATCGTTTCGACCGCCGACAGGATCGCGACTTTCGGCTGACCGATCCACAGTGCGTGGGCGAGATCGATGGCGTTCTGCACGATATCGACCTTGTCCTCGAGCGTCGGCGAGATATTGACGGCGGCATCGGTAATGAACAGCGGCTTCGGATAGGTCGGAACATCCATGATGAAGACGTGGCTGATCCGCCTGGAGGTGCGAATCCCGGTGTCCTTGCGCACCACCTCGGCCATCAGCTCGTCGGTGTGCAGGCTTCCCTTCATGAGCGCGTCGGCCTCGCCCGCCCGCACCAGTGCGACGGCCTTTTCGGCGGCCGCGTGGCTGTGCGGCTGGTCGACCAGCTGCAGCCCCGAGATGTCGAGACCGAGCGTGGCCGCAAGCGCCCGGATCCGGGCCTCCGGCCCGACGAGTATCGGCTTGATGATTTTTGCCGCCGCCGCCTCGACCGCACCGGCGAGCGAAGCCTCTTCGCAGGGATGCGCGACCGCCGTGAGCACCGGCGCCAGAGCACGGCAGCCGTAGATCAGCGAGTCGTACTTCGCGTGCTTGCGCGGTTCACTCGACGCGGAAGTCACGCATGCAGCCGCTTGAGCACAGCACGATCGCGCAGCACGATGCGACGAGAGGTGAGGAGCCCGATCGCGTCATCATGCTCGAGCTGGGTCATGGTGCGCGACACGGTCTCGATGGTGAGCCCGAGATAGTCGGCGATATCCTGACGCGCCATCGGCAGCTCGAATTCGTTGCCGGCCGACATGCGTTTGCCGATCTGGAGCAGGAAGGCGGCCACCCGTTCCTTGGCGCTCAGGCAGCCGAGCAGAAGCATGTGCTCCTGCATCTGCTGGAGATCGTGCGCCGTATGCGCCCACAGCTGACGCGCCATGTCGCCTTCGCGGGCGGCGAGTGCCACGACCGTGCTGCGCTTGACCACCACGATCGACGAATCCACGATGGCCTCGGCGGTGAACCGGTGCGAACTCCCGACCTCGAGGCCGAAGATTTCGCCGGGAAGGTGAAACGCCGTGATCTGTCGGCGGCCGTCGTCCAGAAGCTTGCAAATCCGGACCGCGCCGCTCAAGACCTTGTAGAGATACTCGGCGGGTTCGTCATCGCCGTAGATCTCGGCATTGCGCGAATAGGACATGCGGGCGCCCATCAGCTCGATCGAGCCGAACAGACCGTGAACCTCCAGGGGTCGCTGACCCGCTGGGGCGGACTGACGACGCGACGCGGCCGGCACAATGGATGGCATCAGCATGATTCTCTCCCGCGAAATCCGATCGTTGCGCAAGCGTTAGCGAGCCAGGACCCGCGGGAAAATTCAGATGTTGCCCCTAAGCGGGGACCCTTAAGGATGTTTACGTATGGACCGGGAAGATCGCTATCATTGGATGTCCGCCGGCGCGGCAGCCTGCCCGCACCACGGATCCCGGCCGCCACGGGTACCGCGAGAGTGTCCATGATCGAACCGCCGGCTCGATCGGGCGCCGGTCCCATTCGCCCCGCAGCCACGCTGCCCGCCGCCGCGTGGGGCGGGGCGCTGCGCTACAGCCTTGCGCTCGGATGCGTCGCCGTCGCATTCGCGGTCGCGATCCCGAGCGCCCCGCGCGATCAACCGCCCTACCTGGTGTTCGTCCCGGCGCTGGTCGCCGCCGGGGGCATTGCCGGGCTCGGCCCCGGGCTGGTGGCGACCGCGCTCGGCTTGGCGCTCAGCCTCTATTTCTTCAGCACCTTCCCGGAGCTTTCGCGCCCCGACATCATCGATGCAACCGTATTCGCCGCAATCGGGGTCGCCATGGCGTGGATCGGCGGGCGGCTGCAGCGCACCCGCCTTCGGGTCGCGGCGAGCACCGGCGACTTGCTCGCGCGCGAGGCGCATCTCCAATCGATCCTCGACACCGTTCCGGACGCCATGGTGGTGATCGACGAGTGCGGCATCATCCAGTCGTTCAGCACGGCGGCCGAGCGGCTGTTCGGCTATGACGCCGCCGCGGCCACAGGCCACAACGTCAAGATGCTGATGCCGTCGCCCTATCAGGAGAGCCACGACGGCTATATCGGCCGCTATCTCACAACCGGCGAACGGCGGATCATCGGGATCGGCCGCGTGGTCGTTGGCGAGCGCAGGGACGGGTCGACGTTCCCGATGGAACTCTCGGTCGGCGAGATGAAATCCGGCAACCAGAGGTTCTTCACCGGCTTCATCCGCGATCTGACCGAGCGGCAGCAGACCGAGACGCGGCTTCAGGAGCTGCAATCCGAGCTTGTGCATATATCGCGGCTGACCGCCATGGGCGAAATGGCCTCGACGCTGGCCCATGAGCTCAACCAGCCATTGTCGGCCATCGCCAACTACATGAAGGGTTCGCGGCGCCTGCTCGAAGAGAATTCCGACGAGCTTTCGGCGACGATCCGCGACGCCATGGACAAGGCCTCCGATCAGGCGCTGCGGGCCGGACAGATCATCCGGCGCCTGCGCGACTTCGTGGCGCGCGGCGAGACCGAGCGGCGGGTCGAGAGCATCACCAAGCTGGTCGAGGAGGCGAGCGCGCTCGCCCTGGTGGGCGCCAAGGAGCACGCCCTGCGGGTCAAGTTCCAGTTCGACCCGCGCCTCGACCTGGTGCTCGCCGACAAGGTCCAGATCCAGCAGGTTCTGCTCAACCTCGTACGCAACGCCATCGATGCGATGATCGAGTCTGACCGGCGGGAGCTGACGATCTATACGACCCCCGGCGACGACGACATGGTGACGGTCAACGTGGCCGACACCGGGTCCGGCATCGCTCCGGAGGTATCGGCACAGCTGTTCCAGCCGTTCATGACCACCAAACGCCACGGCATGGGCGTCGGCCTGTCGATCTCGCGGACCATCGTGGAAGGCCACGGCGGAAAAATCTGGGCCGAGCGCAATCCCGGCGGGGGCACGATTTTCCGTTTCACCCTGCGGGCGGCGATGGCGCGGGAGGAGATCGGCGATGCCGGATGAAGCCGTGGTTCACGTGGTCGACGACGACGAGGCCATGCGGCATTCCCTGGCGTTCCTGCTCGGCAGCGCCAGGATTGCGGT
>JBEKZK010000155.1:0-8657 GCA_049509935.1 Xanthobacteraceae bacterium
ATCGGCCGCGCCGGGCGTTGACGCCGGCCGGCGCCGTGACCTATAAGCCGGTCCCTTGCTGGTTCGGGACGCTGTCCCGGCCCGTTGGGTTTTTTTTCGCCAGATCACGGGAATGACCGGCGATGCCGCACGGATGCATCGCACGCCTCAACGGGACAGACATGGCCAACACCTCCTCCGCCAAGAAAGCCGCTCGGAAGATCGCACGCCGCACCGCCACCAATAAGAGCCGGCGCTCGCGCGTGCGCGGGTTCGTGCGCAGGGTGGAAGAGGCGATCGTGGCCGGCGACCGGACGATCGCACTCGCCGCCATGAAAGCGGCCGAGCCGGAGATCATGCGCGCCGTTCAGAAGGGCGTGTTGCCGAAGAACACTGCGAGCCGCAAAGTCTCGCGGTTGACCCATCGGGTCGCCAAGCTCGGCAAATAGCATCCCGTCAGCTCATGAGCTGCGGGTTAACCCGTACTGCCTCGGCGCGGTTGTTTGTGACCGCCGGCCTTTCCAGGCATTGGATCCATTGTTGTAGAATCGTCACAATCGCTTGAAGATTGCGAATTTAGGTTTTTCTACCTAGCCGCTGCCCCTGAAAAAGCCGCTTCAATCGGCTCAAATGTCTCTCGAGTGCTCGGGTTACGTGCCTCGGGCGCTCACAAAAATCCATACTGACTCAAGGGCTTATCCAACAAGAGCAACCGGGTACTTTGAATCCGCCCGAGCGCGCGCCGATCCGCCCGGAACAGCCGCCTTGCCAGGAGGCGCTCCAGAGGCGCCGCGGACGAAGATCCATCTTCCGATTCAGCACAGAGATTCAAGCATTTGCAGAGTCTTAATTCATCGCTTTGTCATGAGCGGAAGAAGAATGTCGGCTGGACGACAGAAGCGGCGGGCAAAAGGACATTGCGGGCACGGGAGCCCGCATGTAAGGTTTGGTCACTCCGCACCTCCAAGCGGTCCCAAGCACAGGCTCGGCATTTGGACTCATCGATCGTGAGAGCGGTTGAGGTTTGCCCAAACGACCAGGACTTCGTGAAATGGACCGGCAGGAGCGGCTTGCGGGACACTGGATCAAAGCTTTGCGACATCGTTTGTTCCGTTTACGGCGCCGCAAAGGAGCTTGCCAAGACGATGCTCTACGAACGCGACAAGGACTAGATCGCTCGAGAACCCAATAACAACATGAGACATCGCGCGTGGCGGTTGCGATGTATCAGGGGGCATAAGAATGATGATGTGGCATTGGTCGGTCGCGCCGGCCCGCGTGGGGATGTGGCAGCGCGTTATTCGATACTCCTCGGGATCATGCACCGCGCCCAGGCTTCTGCTTGCCGCGCACCCGGACTCAGGTGGTTTCATCGCGGTCGCCAGCGCCGCTGGATCGGGCAGGGTCGCGCCGCCGGGCCCCTGACTTTCAACGCAGCCTCAATGCATCACTGACGACCGCGGACCATCCGCGCGTTTTCGTTCGTTTCAATTCGTCCATTTTCGGAGTCAGCGATGCTGAAGCCGTTCGAGACCGCAATCGGCACACCTCCCCTGCGATCCATTCCGAAGCCTGCAACGAGCCCGACCCCGCGAAAGAACCCCGAAATGACGACCACGGATGCGGAGCGCTGGTTGCGGGTCAAGCAACGCCTCCGTGCCGAGGTCGGGGACGACATATTTTCCAGCTGGTTCGCCCGCATGGATCTGGACGGCATCGAGGACAACGTGGTCCGCATGTCGGTACCCACCCGGTTTCTCAAAAGCTGGATCCAGGCGCACTATTCGGAGCGCGTGCTCGCCTGTTGGAACGCCGAGCGGCCGAACGTGCGTCGCATCGAGATCAATGTCCGCTCCGCCGTGATCCGCACGCTGTCGACGAGGCCCGAGCGCGCGCCCGAGCCGTCGCGCGAGCCCAGGGACAACGGAGCCGAGCGCACGGATGCGCGGATCGTCACCCCTCCGGCGGCCGCCGCGCACGAAGCGCTGGGCGGCTCACCGCTGGATCCCCGCCTGACCTTCGACGCCTTCGTGGTCGGCCGCTCCAACACGCTCGCCCACGCGGCTGCCAGGCAGGTCGCCGCCGCCAGGCGCGGCGAGACCGTGATGTTCAATCCCCTGTATGTCCATGCCGGTGTCGGACTCGGCAAGACCCATCTGCTGCAGGCGACCGCCTGGGAAGGGAACGGCGCGAGCGGGCGCCGGGTGCTGTATCTGACGGCGGAAAAGTTCATGTACGGGTTCGTCTCCGCACTCAAGACGCAGACCGCGATCGCCTTCAAGGAAGCATTGCGCGGCATCGACGTGCTGGTGATCGACGACCTGCAGTTTCTCCAGGGCAAGTCGACGCAAGCTGAATTCTGTCACACGCTCAATGCGCTGATCGATGCCGGCCGCCAGGTCGTGGTCGCCGGCGACCGGCCGCCGGGCGACCTGGAAACGCTCGACGATCGCGTGCGCTCGCGATTGGCCGGCGGCCTCGTAGTCGAGATGGGCTCGCACGAGGAGGAGCTGAGGCTGCATATCCTCAAGTCCCGCGTCGACGCCCTGCGTCATTACCACCCCTGCTTCGACGTCCCGGCGCCGGTGCTCGCCTTCATCGCCAAGACGGTGACCCACAACGGCCGCGACCTCGACGGCGCCCTCAACCGGTTGCTCGCCCACAACAAGCTCACCGGCCATGTCATCACCATGGACATGGCCGAGCGCGCCGTACGCGACCTGGTGCGGCCGCAGGATCCCAAGCGCGTGAAGATCGAGGACATTCAGCGTGCCGTGGCCCGCCAGTACAATGTCAGCCGGTCCGACCTGCTGTCCTCGCGCCGCACCGCCAACGTGGTGCGCCCGCGGCAGATCGCGATGTATCTGGCGAAGACGCTGACGTTGCGCTCGCTGCCCGAGATCGGCCGCCGTTTCGGTGGCCGCGACCACACCACCGTTCTGCACGCGGTGCGCAAGATCGAAACGCTGGTCGGCAACGACACGGCGCTGGCCGAGGAGATCGAGCTGCTCAAGCGGTTGCTGCAGGAATGAGCGGACACTTTGGCACCCGGTGTGCCGGCGCGCTGTCTGCGTTCCGGTGGCACCCGGCGTGTGCCGTAGAGCGTTGAAAACCACTGCGAGTCGCCTGCTCCGCCCTTGCCGAATCCAGCCCGGCAGGCCACTTTCAGCGTCCTGATGCCGCCCGGCGTCGGGCTGCCGCGATCGACCTGCGGCTGTTCCATCCATGGCCGTGAGCAGGCGTTCCCACTCGCTCGAGCGGGGTCAAAATGAAAGTCACCATCGAACGTGCGGCTCTGCTGAAATCCTTGGGCCACGTGCACCGGGTGGTCGAGCGGCGCAACACCATTCCGATCCTCGCCAACGTGCTGATCCGCGCCGATCAGGACAGGCTCGGCGTCAAGGCGACCGATCTCGACCTCGAGGTGATCGAGACGATCGCCGCCGAGGTCGGCCCCGGCGGGGCCACCACGGTGCCGGCGCACATGTTCTATGACATCGTGCGCAAGTTGCCGGAGGGCTCCCAGGTCGTGCTCGACGCCTCGGGGGACCGCGCCAGCCTGACGGTGCGGGCCGGACGCTCGCGGTTCAGCCTGCAGACCCTGCCGGAAAGCGATTTCCCCGATCTCGCCGCCGGCGAGATGACGCATCGGTTCGCGGTTCCCGCCAAGGATCTCAAGCGATTCATCGACAAGACCCAGTTTGCGATCTCGACCGAGGAGACCCGGTACTATCTCAACGGCATCTACCTGCATGCGGCTGCGACCGACGGGGGCCCGGTGCTGCGCGCGGTGGCGACCGACGGCCACCGGCTCGCCCAGGTCGACCTCGTTGCGCCCGCCGGCAGCGAGGGCATGCCCGGCGTCATCGTGCCGCGCAAGACCGTCGGCGAGGTTCAGCGGCTGATCGAGGATCCGGGTGCCGACGTCGCAGTCGAGCTGTCGCAGAACAAGATCCGCTTCACCATCGGCGACGTGGTGCTGACCTCGAAGCTGATCGACGGCACGTTCCCGGACTATGCGCGGGTCATTCCGGTCGGCAACGACAAGGAGCTCGTCGTCGCCAAGGCCGACTTCGAGGCGGCGGTCGATCGGGTCTCCACGGTGTCGAGCGAGCGCGGGCGGGCCGTGAAGCTGTCGTTGTCGGCCGGACGGCTCGTCCTCTCGGTCACCAACCCGGATTCGGGCAGCGCAACCGAGGAGCTCGAGGTCGAGTATGCTGCGGAGCCGCTCGATATCGGCTTCAACTCCCGATATCTGCTGGATATCGCGACGCAGATCGACGGCGAGGTCGCGGTCCTGCGGTTGGCGGATCCCGGCTCGCCGACCCTGATCCGCGATCGCGACGTGCAGAGCGCCCTCTATGTGCTGATGCCGATGCGGGTGTGACGGTCCGGTCGCCGCCACGGATTGCGGACGCAACCGGCGCGCCCCCACGATCGATACGAGACGAGATGGCGACCCACGGATCCGCCCGTATTCGCCGGCTCACGCTGACGAATTTCCGCAGCTATCGATCGGCGGCCTTCCCGATCGACCGCGACCTGGTCGTGCTGGTCGGGCCGAATGGCGCCGGCAAGACGAACCTCATCGAGGCGATCTCGTTTCTCGCTCCGGGCAGGGGCCTGCGCCGGGCGACGCTCGATGACGTCGCGTTCCGCGAGGACGACGGCGAGACCGGCGATCGCCCCTCGGGCAACGGCTGGGCGGTTGCCGCCGAGATCGAGGGCGCGCTCGGCATCGCGACGCTCGGCACCGGAACGCAAGGGCCGACGGACGAGCCGCAGACGCGCAAATTCCGCATCGACCGCGAGCCGGCGTCCGCAGCGGCATTCGCGGATCATCTGCGCGTGGTGTGGCTGGTGCCGGCGATGGACTCCATGTTTGCCGGGCCTGCCTCCGACCGTCGCCGTTTTCTCGACCGACTGGTGCTGGCGGTCGACGCCGAGCACGGCGCTCGGGTGAACGCGCTGGAACGGTCGCTGCGCTCGCGCAATCGGCTGCTCGAGCAGCCGCAGCCCGACCCGCACTGGCTGGATGCGATCGAGCACGAGACCGCCGAGCTCGCGGTCGCGGTCGCGGCCGGACGCGCCGAGACGGTGCGGCGGCTGGCCGCCCGGCTCGCCCGGCGCGCCGACACCGACACGCCGTTTCCGTGGGCGGAGATCGCGCTCGACGGCTGGATCGAGAATGCGCTTCTCGCCATGCCGGCGAGCGAGATCGAGGATCGCTACCGGGCGGCCCTCAAACATGCGCGCCCGCGCGACGCGGCGGCCGGCCGGACCCTCGAGGGCGTGCACCTGACCGACCTGATGGTTCGTCACGGCCCCAAACACATCGCGGCCGATGCCGCCTCCACCGGCGAGCAGAAGGCGTTGCTGATCGGCCTCGTCCTCGCCCATGCCGAGCTCGTCGCCGAGATGAGCGGCTTCTCGCCGATCATCCTGCTCGACGAGATCATCGCCCATCTCGATCCGATGCGCCGCGCCGCGCTCTACGACGAGCTCGAACGGCTCGCCGCCCAGGTGTGGATGACCGGCGCCGATCCGGCGGCGTTTGCCGATGTCGTGGCCCGCGCCGCCGCATTCGATATCGCCCCAGGCCGGGTGGTCCGGCGCCGCTGACGGAGGGCGCCGGGGCGATGCCGCGCATCCGTGGAGCGGCCCGGACGGCCTTTTTTCCATCCCGCGCACGGGCTCGCGGCGGCCTCCGGGCGAGCCCTCTTGCGGCCGCCGCCGCACGACTTATATGTGAACTAATTCAATGATTTAGTCGGCATCAATTAGGGCTGTACGGTGCTGACTTTTCGTGTCAAACCAGAACCATCCCCGAGACGATTTCTCGCCCCCGATTCGAAAGTCTCTGCATGGCTGAACCTGCACGCCACACGCCCCCCGCCCCCATTTCGGACTATGGGGCGGACTCGATCAAGGTCCTCAAGGGCCTCGATGCGGTGCGCAAGCGCCCGGGGATGTACATCGGCGACACCGACGACGGCTCCGGCCTGCACCACATGGTCTACGAGGTCGTCGACAACGCGATCGACGAGGCGCTCGCCGGGTATGCCCACGAGGTCGACGTCACGCTCAACCCCGACGGCTCCTGCACGGTGCGCGACGACGGCCGGGGCATCCCGACCGATATGCACGAGGAGGGCGTATCGACCGCCGAGGTCGTCATGACCCAGCTCCATGCCGGCGGCAAGTTCGACCAGAATTCCTACAAGGTGTCGGGCGGCCTGCACGGCGTCGGCGTGTCCGTCGTCAACGCGCTGTCGGAATCGCTGCGGCTCACCATCTGGCGCGACGGCATGGCGCATCAGATGGAATTCCGCCACGGGGTGGCGGTGGCCCCGCTCGCGGTGATCGGCGAGGCGCCGGGCCGGCAGGGCACCGAGGTCACGTTCCTGCCGTCGCCCCTGACCTTCACGATGCTCGAGTTCGATTTCGCCACCCTGGAGCACCGGCTGCGCGAGCTCGCCTTTCTCAATTCCGGCGTGACCATCCTGCTCTGCGACAAGCGCCACGCCGTCGAGCGGCGCGAGGAGATGCGCTACGACGGCGGCGTCGAGGCCTTCGTCAAATATCTCGACCGCAACAAGACGCCGCTGGTGCCGCAGCCGATCGTCATCAAGGCCGAGCGTGAGGGCGTCAGCGTCGATTGCGCAATGTGGTGGAACGACGGCTACCACGAGAGCGTGCTCTGCTTCACCAACAACATCCCGCAGCGCGACGGCGGCACGCATCTGGCCGGCTTCCGCGGCGCGCTGACGCGCCAGATCACCGGCTATGCCGAATCCGGCGGCGCCGCGCGCAAGGAGAAGGTGGCGCTGACCGGCGACGATTGCCGGGAAGGCTTGACCGCCGTGCTCTCCGTCAAGGTCGCCGACCCGAAATTCTCGTCGCAGACCAAGGACAAGCTGGTTTCTTCCGAAGTGCGGCCGGCGGTCGAGGGCATCGTCAACGACATGCTCAAGGCCTGGCTGGAAGAGCATCCGAGCGAAGCCAAGATCATCGTCGGCAAGGTGATCCAGGCGGCGGCGGCTCGCGAAGCCGCGCGCAAAGCGCGCGAGATGACGCGCAAAAGCGCGCTCGGCATTACCTCGCTACCCGGCAAGCTCGCTGATTGTCAGGAGCGCGATCCGGCAAAGTCCGAGCTGTTCATCGTCGAGGGCGACAGCGCCGGCGGCAGCGCCAAGCAGGGCCGCAACCGCGAATTCCAGGCTGTTCTTCCGTTGCGGGGAAAAATCCTCAACGTCGAGCGGGCGCGCATGGACAAGATGCTGTCGTCCGAGCAGATCGGCACCCTGATCACCGCGCTCGGCACCGGCATCGGCGCCGACGAATTCACCGCCGACAAGCTGCGCTACCACAAGATCATCATCATGACCGACGCCGACGTCGACGGCGCCCATATCCGCACTTTGCTGTTGACGTTTTTCTACCGGCAGATGCGCGAGATCATCGACCGCGGCCATCTCTACATCGCGCAGCCGCCGCTTTACAAAATCGCCCGCGGCAAGTCCGAGCAATATCTCAAGGACGAACACGCGCTCGAAAATTATCTGATCGATACCGGCCTGGAAGACACCTCGCTGCGGCTGTCGTCCGGCGAAGTGCGCGCCGGCAACGACCTGCGCAAGCTGGTCGAGGACGCGCGCGCGATCCGCAATCTGTTGCGCGGGCTGCACAGCCGCTACAATCGCCAGGTCGTCGAACAAGCGGCGATCTTGAGCGTACTCAATCGCGACATTTTCGGCGACCCGCAAAAGGCCGTCGCCGCGGTGCCCTATATTGCCAAGCGCCTTGATGCGCTGTCGGAGGAGACCGAACGCGGCTGGCAGGGCCAATTCACCGAAGGCGCGGGCTTTCAGTTCGAGCGCACGGTGCGCGGCGTCAAGGAAGTCGCCGTGATCGATCAAGCGCTGCTCGGCTCGGTCGACGCCCGCAAGCTCGACGAATTTGCGCCGTCCTTGCAAAAAGTCTTCCCGCGGCCGACGCCGCCGGCGATGTTAAAGCGCAAGGACGACGAAACCGCCATCCATGGCCCGGTCAGCCTGTTCGAGGCGGTCACCGCCGTGGGCCGCAAAGGCGTGACGCTACAGCGCTACAAGGGCCTCGGCGAGATGAACCCCTCGCAGCTGTGGGAAACCACGCTCGACACCAACGCCCGCACCATGCTGCAAGTCAGCATCAAGGAAATCGACGAAGCCAACACCATCTTCGACGAGCTGATGGGCGACAAGGTCGAGCCCCGCCGGCTGTTCATCGAAGCCAACGCGCTGACGGCGAGCGTGGATATCTAGGGGTCGAATTCCCCCCTGGGCGGCGCCGGGATGAGCTCAATGCCCCGGCAAAACCAAAACCTCCGGCTTCGCCGGCAGCGTCGTCTTCGACACCACCACTGACGGAATCTCCGCGGCCGCAACGTCCCATTGCTGGCGGGCGCGATCGAGGAAGCGGTCGAGCGTGTATTGGCTGAAAAAGTGCATCGGGATGATCATCTGGGGTTTCAGCGCGTTCAGCACCTCCATCATGCCGTCGAGGTCGAGCGTGTACCCGCCGTCGACCGGGGCCATCACCACGTCGGGGCGGCCGATCTCGTTGAGCTGGGCTTGCGTCAGCGTGTGGTGCAGATGGCCGAGATGGACGATGCACAGATTGGCGATCTCGAAAACAAA
>JBEKZK010000156.1:0-8591 GCA_049509935.1 Xanthobacteraceae bacterium
CGCGCCTGACGAGGTCGCTGGTCGACTCGAGGGCCACTTCGAAATTGTGCTCCGCCGCGTGGGAGCTCTGCTCCACCGCGCGGACACTCTGCTTTGCTGCGCGCCACTCCACGATGGACACGACTGCCAGTCCGCTCGCGGCAAGAAAGAGGACCGAGACGACGATCGCGGCGTTCCGAGAGACGCGGGCGAGCCGGAGCGCCGCCTCCTGGCGTTCAAGCGCGGCCTGCTGCTCCTGCTCGATGCGCTGTCGCTTCTCCGCCTCGTCGGCGAGGCAGCGCGCCTTGTCGGCCTCGAGTGCGGCCAGGCTGTCGGCGAACAGCTGCCGCACCCTTGCAAAGCCTCCACCGTAGCGTTCGGCCCAGGCTTCCGTGCGCGGCCGCCGGTTCCACCATGCCCATCGCTCTTCCACCTGATCGAGCGGCAGCGTCACCCGGCCACCAGCTCCGGCGGTCTCCACCAGCGCCAGCAGGGCTCGATAGAGCCGCCCGGAATATTCCTCGACTTTCAGCCACCCGCCGCGGTTGGGATCATCCAGCGCCGGCTGTCCGGCCTCGCCGCTGATCCGCTCCCAGCGGCGCAGCAGAGCCTCGTGACCGACATCGACGCGCGTGTCGGATGCCAACTCGGGCATCGCCGACCGGGAGGGAACGAGGAACGAGCAGTCGTCCTCGCGAAAGCGGTCGACCACGCGGCGAACCTGCTCCTCGGACGCGCCGGTTTCGGCGACCAGCCGATTGAAGCGAAGCGCTCGTCGGGTCGCGCGACCGGTCTTGTCGACCTCGGACAGCGCGCGAAACACCTGCTCGGCGACGAGCTCGCATCCCGCGAGGCTGGCCAGCACCTCGTCGGCATGGCGCGACAGGGCGCCGGCGATGCCGCCGATGGCCCGGTAGTCGTCGAGGCCGAGATGCCGGGCGCCCGCCGGGTCGCCTGAAGCCGCGGAGCGGCCGTGGCCGGCGTGCTCCCACAGCTGCTGCATGCAATGCTGCAGGACCGGCAGCGGATCGGGCTCGTCGCTGCTGTCGTTCATGAGACGTTCGACCAGGACCGGCTCGATGGTCGCGCCGGCCGCCGCGATCGGCCCGCGAATCGCATCTTCGCGCTGGTCGCGGGTCAGCGACGGCACCAGGAACTGCGTGGCGCTGACCGCCTCCGGCAGCCCGTGAAAGCGTGCGCAGTCGCCGATGAAGTCCGAGCGCATGGTGATGATCACGTGCGCGCCGCGCGCGCCGCCGCGGCTGAATTCCAGCAGCAGCTGGACGAAATGCGCGACCTCCTCCTGTCGGCGCGATTCCTCGCGCTGATCACCGAGCTGGCCCGTCGCCGAGCTCGCGTAGCGGAAGATCTCCTCGAACTGATCGACGACGAGGACGAGCGTCTTCCCGCTCAGGCCCTCGATCTCCTGCACCGCATCGTTCAGGCCGAAGCTGGAGCGCTGCAACGCGAACATGATGCGATCGCGCAGGGCGGCGCGGACGGCCCGGCCGACCGCGTCCTCGCCGGTATCCGCGAGGCTCAGCAACGCGTCGGCGAGGCGGCGGAGCGGGGCATCGCCGGGGTGCAGGTCGACCCAGCGCCAGGTCCGGCCGCCCTTGTCCGCGCTTTCCTCCTCGAGCAGCGGCCGCAGCCCGGCGAGGACCAGCGAGGACTTGCCGCTTCCGGAGCTGCCGACCACGGCGACGAACCCGCTGCGGTCGAGCAGGCGGTAGAGCGCGTAGCTCTGCTCCTCGCGGCCGAAGAAGAGCTTGTGATCGGCGAAGCCGTACGGCCGCAGCCCGGGAAACGGCCGCTCGGTGGAAACCGCCGATGCGCCGGCTTCGCTCATGAGGCGATTGCGCGGGCAGCGCTGATCAGCGGATCGAGCGATTCCGGCGATGGCCGGTCTGCGGCCGACAGGTCGACCACGACGTCGATCTCGTTCCGTGGGCCGAACTCCGCAAAGACGGTCTTGCGGTCACCCGGAGGCGGCCCCACCACCAATGCCCGGCAAGTGAACTTCCTGCTCCTGCCGAGGTCGCGCCAGTTTCTCAACTCCAGCGACGTCGCCCGCGCCCACACCTCGGATGCCGCACCCCAGCACAGGATCACCGAATCGCAGTCGACCAGGTTGCGGCGATGAAACGCGATCAGCTCGGCCGGATCCCCTTCGAGCGCCGGCAGCGTCGGCTGGATTTGCCGTTCCTGCAGGGCCTTGGCGAGGCGGACCGCATAGCCGGCATCCGCCGGACAGTGATAGACGTACACGCGCCCGTCGCTCCCGATGTCGGTTGGCGTCCCGGCCGTGTGGGCCGCGCGATCGAGATGCTGGAACAGAAACCCCGTGAACTTGGTGAGATTGTCCCCCTCGATCTTGTCGGTCGCGAGCTGGCCGTCGAGCCTGGTGAGAACCGCCAAGGGATCGCGTCCGCTTGCCGCCTCGCCCGCGGGAACGCCATCCTCGATGATCCGGGGCGCCCAGATGACCCGGTGGAAGACTCCGGCCTCGCCGGCGGCGTTTGCGCGGATCGCCGCCCGCGCAAGCTGCAGCTTGACGATCGGGTCGGTATCCTCCGGCGCATAGCCGGACTTGTCTCCGAGCAGATGGACGGACAGCTCGGCCTCGGCGAGCGCATCGTCGACGAACGCGATGGCGGAGGTATCGTTGGGGATCTGCTCGTTGGCGGCCGGCACCACCACATAGTCTCTTCGCCCGAGCTCCTCGATCAGGCGAAGGTACGCCTGGCGCATGTCGGCTGCAGGCTTGGAGAGAAAGATCTTGCGGCCGGAGTCCGCGACCGACGGGGCGGCTGCAGAGGATGGTTGCGTCGAGCGCGCCGGCGACAGGCGCTGTGCCAGTCGCCACAGATTGCTGGCGAGGTCGCGGACCAGGTCCTTGTAGCGCGGATCGCGGATCGCACCGCGGTCGAAGAATTCGATCTCCTTGCCGGGCTCGGCCGGGCCTTCGAAGTCGAAGAAGGCATAGCCGGTCTGCCCCTGCAGCAGGTCCGGGCGATCCTCCGGCCTGATGTAGTGGCGCGCGACCACGACGATGCGCTTGCGAACGCCGTCGCCGTCTGCAGCCCATCGCCGGGCGAAGCTCTCGAGCTCGCGGCGGCACCACGGGCGCCCCAGCCAGTTTCTCGACAGCATGACGACGAGGAACGACGAACCGGCGATGGCCTCCTCGATCATGGGCTCGAACTGATCGCCGCGATCGACGTTCCGGGTGTCGCGCCAGAGAACCGGGCTCGGCTGGCCGAGCTGGCGGAATTCGTAGCACAGCTGATCGTGCAGCGAGGTGACGAAGCCCTTTGCCGTCCGGTCGTCGGGCGGCGCTCCGTCATCGTCGCGAGCGTACGACATGAAGATCTGGACGGGCGGCACGATCACCTCGGTGCGGGCGGCCCATCGGGTTGTTTCTCGCCGCCTAAGCTACTTATAGTGATACCAGACCGGCGGGCCGTCAAGGGCGCCTTTTTGGAGATTCCGGCTGTCCGATCGGCCGAGCGGGTGGCGCCGCAGCCTATGTTGCCGGTGGCGACTTGAGGACGTAGGTGTCGTCGTAGTCGGCGAGTTTCGGGTAGGCGATCGTCGGCGCGGACTCCAATCCGACCACGCGCTCGCGATAGCGCGCCAGGTGGGCCGTGCGTTCCTGATCGCTGATGCGCGCCGGACCGTGCACCAGGAACGGCTCGATCACCGTGAAACCCGTGAAGCTCTTCGGTTCGTGGTGGGCGTGGACGCTGAAGACGCGCATCGGGTTACGACAGCCAGCGCTTGCGCCGCCGATAGCGCTTGACGTCGTGATAGGAGCGGCGGGCTCCGCTCTCGTTGAGGCCGAGGTAGAATTCCTTGATGTCGGAATTCTGCCGCAAGGTCGCGGCCGGGCCGTCGAGCACGATGCGGCCGTTCTCCATCACGTAGCCGTGGTCGGCGACCTCGAGGGCGAGCGCGGCGTTCTGCTCGACCAGCAGCACGGTGAGCTCGCTCTCCTCCTTCAGCTTGCGGATGACGGCAAAGATCTCCGCCACGAAGCGCGGCGCCAGGCCGAGCGAGGGCTCGTCGAGCAGGATCACCTTGGGCGCCGACATCAGGGCGCGGCCGATCACCAGCATCTGCTGCTCGCCGCCCGACAGATAGCCCGCCTGCTGGTGGCGGCGCTCCCGCAGCACGGCGAACAGCTGGTAGACCCGGTCGATGCCGTCGCGGAGCTGCCCGAGATCCTGCCGGACGTGTCCGCCGGCAACGAGGTTCTCCTCCACCGTGAGGTTCTCGAAAACCCGGCGTCCCTCGAACACCTGGGTGACGCCCCGGCGCACCACATCGTGCGCCGGGAGCCGGTCGAGCCGCGCGCCGTCGAGCTCGATGGTGCCCTTGGTGACTTGGCCGCGCTCGGCCGACAGCAGGCCGGAGATCGCCTTCAGGGTGGTGGTCTTGCCGGCGCCGTTGGCGCCGAGCAGGGTCGTGATGGCGCCCCGGCGAGCGGCAAGCGACACGCCCTTGAGCACCAGGATGACGCCGTCGTAGACCACCTCGATGTTGTTGAGCGCCAGCATCGTTGAGGGCTACTCGGATTTGAGCTGCTTCGCCAGCACCTCGGGGTAGCCGCGGAACCAGTCGGTCTCCTTGACGAACTTGCCGCCCTTGACCTGGAAGATCTGCACCCAGCCGCCGCCTTCGTGGTCGGTGGCGCTGAGCTCCATCGGCGGCACCAGCCCGCCGAGCGTGAAGCCGTGGATCTGTTCGAAGCCTTTCTTCACGTCCTCGCCGGTCGGCATGCCGCCGCCCTTGGCCTTGATGGCGTTGCGGATCGCCTCGACGTGCAGCGCCGCCTCGAGCACGCCGCGATTGTAGTAGACCGTGCTGTGGATCGCCTTCGGCGGCTCCTTGCCCTCCGCCTTGTACATGGCGACGATCTCCCCGTGCACCGGATAGTCCTCGCCGACGCCGGCGAACTGGATCGTGTGATAGCCCTCGGCCACCGCCCAGCCGCCGGCCGCCTCGATGTCGGCTTCGGCGGACGCCCACACCATGCCGATCACCTTCGACAGCGGATAGCCGGCACGCTTCAGCTCCTTGATCGCCACCGACGGCGAGCGGCCGAACAGGTGGGCGATGACGAAATCCGGCCTGTAGCGCTGAGAGATGTCGAGCACCTGCGCGCCCATCTCGACACCGGGCGGCGGCACCGCAAAGGTCTTCAGCTCGAACTTCTCCTGCTTCTGCAGCTCCTCGAGGATCACCATCGGCTCGTGGCCGGCCGGGTTGTCGTAGAACAGGTAGGCGATCTTCTTGCCCTCCAGCCCGCCCAGCCGGTCCTTGATGAACTTGACCGCGGCGGCGCTCTGCGACCAGTACGACGCGGCGACCGGGAACACGTAGGGATAGCGCGTTCCATTGGCTGCGGCCGAGGAGCCGAAGCCCGGTGAGGTGCCGGGAATCCTGTCCTCGTTGAGCTTCTGTGTCAGCGCCAGAGTCTGCGGCGTGCCGAACATCATGGTCGAGATCGCGCCCAGCTGCTTCTGGCGCTCATACGCCTCGATGGCCGGCGGCACCTTGTACTCGTTGTCGATCTCGTCGAGCTTGATCTTGTAGCCTTCGACCCCGCCCTTGGAGTTGATCAGGTTCACGTAGTCCATGATTCCGGGGCAGAGATTCACCCCGACGATCTGCGTGACCCCGGTGCGGTCGCACTGCTCGCCGATCACCACCTCCTTCTGCTGGGCCGCCGCGCCGCCGGCCAGAAGGATCGCGCAGGCCGAGACCGCGGCGAGCGCCGGGCCTCTGCTCTTCATCGTCTTCATGCTGTTCCTCCCTTGCTGTTGATCGAGTCAGTACGAGAACGGCCACACGCGGAAATACGCCACGATGTTGCGCCACAGGCGGTTGAGACCCTCGGGCTCGACGGTCAGAAAGACGATGATCAGCGCCCCGAAGATCACCAGCCGCAGGTTGGGGATGACGTTGGCGAGGTCGGCCTGAGACAGGAACAGGCCGCCCGCGCTCTCCAGCGTCAGGCGCGTCACGATCGGCAGCAGGGTGACGAAGATCGCGCCCAGGATCGAGCCGAGCACCGAGCCGAGCCCGCCGATGATGATCATCGCCAGGTAGTCGATGGAGACGCCGATCTGGAACTGCTCGTAGTTGGCAACGCCGAGATAGTAGGTGTAGAGCACGCCGGTGACGCCGGCGTAGAACGAGGAGATCGCGAACGCCAGGAGCTTGTAGCGGAAGATGTCGATGCCGATGATCTCGGCGGCGATGTCCTGGTCGCGGATGGCGACGAAGGCGCGGCCGATCCGGCTGCGCGCCAGGTTGATGGTGGCGCCGATGGCGATGGCCGCGAAGCACAGCAGGAACAGATAGAGCTGGGTCTGCGTCTTGAGCTGGGTGCCGAACAGGGTCGGCCGCGGCACCTCGATCGAGGCCTGCACGCCACCCGAGATCCACGGCACGTGATTGATCGTCCATTCGATGATCAACTGCCCGGCGAGTGTCGCGATCGCCAGGTAGAGCCCCTTGATGCGCAGCGAGGGAATGCCGATCACCGCGCCGATCAGCGCCGCCATCGCGCCGCCGGCGGGAAGCGCGATCCAGAACGGCGCGTCGAGCCGGGTGATCAGGTTGGCCGCCGTATAGGCGCCGACCGACATCAGGGCGCCGTCGCCGATCGAGATCTGTCCGGTATACCCCACCAGGATATTGAGCCCGAGCGCGCCGACCACGGCGATCAGGATCAGGTTGATCACCGACAGATGATATTCGCCGAGCGTCAGCGGCAGCACGACGGCGAGCAGCACGGCGATCGCCGCGACGGTCCATCGGGCGATCGGCTGCGGGAACGCCGCCATGTCGGCGACATAGCTGGTCTTGAACACGCCCGACTCGCGATGGAACATGCGTCAAATCCGCTCGATCCGCCTGCGGCCGAAGATGCCGTAAGGCCGGATCATCAGGACCAGGATCATCAGGACATACGGGGCGAAGTCCTTGGTGCCGCCGCCCACATAGGGGTCGAGATAGCCGGCCGCGAGATTCTCGACGACGCCGACGATCAACCCGCCGACCACGGCGCCGACCACCGAGTCGAGCCCGCCGAGGATCACCACGGGAAACACCTTCAGGCCGACCACCGCGAGCTGGTTGTCGACGCCGAGCATGGCGCCCCACACCACGCCGGCCAGCGCCGACACGATGCCGGCCATCGCCCAGGCGAGCGCGAAGTAGCGTTGCACGTCGATCCCCATCGCCATGGCGACCTGCTGGCTGTCGGCGACCGCGCGCATCGCCACCCCCATGCGGCTGCGCAGGAAGAACCAGGTGAAGGCCGCCAGGAAGACCAGACTGACGCCGGCGCCGACCAACTGCACCGGCGGCAGCATCACCGGGCCGAGCAGGATCGGATCGTCGCTCACCGGCATGATGATCGGCCGCGTGCCGGCGCCGAACACCAGCGTCGCCGATCCGCGCAGCAGCGCCGCCACCCCGATCGTCGCCATGATGACGGCGACGACCGGCCGGCCGATCAGCGGGCGCAGCACCACGCGCTCGAGGCCGAAGCCGAAGGCCGCCATGCCGGCGACCGCCAGCAGCGCGCAGACGACGAACGGCAGCCCGGCGAACCAGGCGCCGGCCGCCGCAATGAAGCCGCCGAACATCACGAACTCGCCCTGCGCGAAATTGATGGCGTCGGTCGCCTTGTAGACCAGCACGAAGCCGAGCGCGATCAGCGTGTACATCAGCCCGATCATCACGCCGTTGGTGATCAGCACCAGCGTGAACTGCCAATCCACATCAGGCATGCAACGGCTCCATCAGCGCCGGGACATCCTCGGCGTTGTCGATCGCGACGTTGGACCGGATCGTCGACCGGCGGCCGTCCTCGAAGGTGATGTCGGTGACGAGCTCGACGTCGCTGCGGCCGCCGTACAGCGCCTGGATCACGGCGTCGTATTTCTCGGTGACGAAGCGGCGGCGGATCTTTCTCGTCCGCGTCACCTCGTTGTCGTCGGCGTCGAGCTCCTTGTTGAGCAGCAGGAAGCGGCGGACGCGCGCCGCGGCCGGCAGGGTGATGTTGCACTTGCGCACCTCCTCGCGCACCAGCTCGCGCACCTCGGGATTGGCGCTCAGATCCTGGAACGACGTGTAGACGATGCCGCGGCGCTCGGCCCAGTGCCCGACGGTCTCCGGGTTGACCGCGATCATCGCGGTCACGAACGGCCGCGCGTGGCCGAACGCCACCGCCTCGCCGATGAACGGGCTGAATTTGAGCTTGTTCTCCAGATACTGCGGCGCGAACGGCGTGCCGTCCGCGAGCTTGCCGACGTCCTTGGCGCGATCGATGATGACCAGATGGCCGCGCGAGTCGATGAAGCCGGCGTCGCCGGTGCGCAGCCAGCCGTCGGCCGTCATCGTGTCGTGGGTGGCGTCCGGCTGCTTGTAGTAGCCCTGGAACATCGCCGGCGAGCGCACCAACACCTCGCCGCTGCGATCGATCGTCACGCTGATGTCCGGGCACACCCGGCCGACCGTGGTGGGGTCGGCCTCGTCGTCCGGCTGCAGCGCGGCGAGGCCGCACAGCTCGGTCGCGCCGTAGATCTGCTTGAGAT
>JBEKZK010000157.1:0-8582 GCA_049509935.1 Xanthobacteraceae bacterium
GCGCTTCAACGACTATCCACGGCTCGGCTCGGTGGTCGGCTACGTGACCATCAAGTCGCTGGCCGCCGGCATCGCCAAGGCCGGATCGACCGACACCGAGAAACTGATCGCGGCGTTCCGCGACCTGAAGGTCGATGGTCCGTTCGGTCCGTTCGTCTATCGGGCCAGCGATCATCAGGCCACCATGGGCGCCTATGTGGGGCGGACCGCGCTGCGGGAAGGCAAGCCGGTGATGACCGGCTTCAAGTATGTCGACGGCGCCGATGTCCTGCCCTCCGACGCCGAGGTCAGGAAGCTGCGGTCGGCCGCGGAGTGAGCCCGGCGCATCCGTCGCAAAGCATCGAACCGATCGGGCCATGACCCTCCAGGGCCTGCTGTTCCAGGCAATCGACGGACTGGCCGCGGCCTCCGGGCTGTTCTTCGTCGCCGCCGGTCTGTCGCTCATCTTCGGCGTCACGCGCATCGTCAATATCGCGCACGGCTCGCTCTACATGCTGGGAACCTATGTGGCGGCGAGCCTGGCGTTGCGGCTCGGCGGGGCGCTCGGCTTCTGGGGCGGGCTCGTGCTCGCCGCGATCCTGATCGGCCTGTTCGGCGCCGCGATCGAGGTCGTGCTGCTGCGCCGGGTCTACCGTGCGCCGGAATTGTTCCAGCTGCTGGCGACGTTCGCTCTGGTTCTCATCATCAATGACGCGACGCTGTGGATCTGGGGCCCGGAGGATCTGCTCGGACCGCGGGCTCCGGGGCTCGCCGGCGCCGTCGATGTCCTCGGGCGCCGGCTGCCGAGCTACGACCTGTTCCTCATCGTGGTCGCTCCGGTCGTACTGATCGCGCTGCATCTGATCCTGGCGCGAACCCGGTTCGGCCGGCTGGTGCGCGCCGCCACCCAGGACCGCGAAATGGTCGGCGCGCTCGGCGTCGACCAGGCCCTGCTGTTCACCGCGGTGTTCGCGCTGGGCTCGCTGCTCGCTGGCCTCGGCGGGGCGCTGCAGGTCGCCCGCGAGCCCGCCAACCTGATGATCGACCTCAGCGTCATCAGCGACGCCTTCGTGGTCGTCGTGGTCGGCGGCATGGGCTCGATCGCCGGGGCCTATCTGGCGGCCGTCCTCATCGCCGAGATCAAGGCGATCTGCATCAGCATCGGAGCGGTCGAGCTCGCCGGCGTGGCGGTGAATTTTTCCAAGCTGACGCTGGTCGCCGAATTCCTGGTGATGGCGGTGGTGCTGATCGCCCGGCCCCACGGCCTGCTCGGACGCGCCCAGGCCGCGGTGCGCAGCATCGCCGAGGCGGAGGATCCGATCCGTCCGGCGTCGGCGTCGCTGCGGATCGGCGCCGCCGTGATCCTGATCGGGCTCGCCGTCATGCCGCTGGTCGGGCGGCACTCGCCGTACGCACTGGTGCTCGGGATCGACGTGCTGATAGCGGTGCTGTTCGCGACCAGCCTGCATTTCATCATGGGGCCGGGCGGCATGCATTCGTTCGGCCATGCGGCCTATTTCGGCCTCGGTGCCTACGCCGCCGCGCTCATGGTCAAATGGCTCGCGGTCGCAATGCCGGCAGGCCTCGCCGCGGCGCCCGTCGTCGCCGCGCTCGGCGCATTGCTGTTCGGCTGGTTCGCGGTGCGGCTGTCGGGCGTCTATCTCGCCATGCTGACGCTCGCCTTCGCGCAGATCGTGTGGTCGATCGCGTTCCAATGGAGCGATCTGACCGGCGGCTCCAACGGCATTCTCGGGGTCTGGCCGTCGGCGCCGTTCGACAGCCGCGAAGCCTTCTTCGTGCTCACCGCCGTCGTCACCGTGCTCGGCGTCCTGCTGCTGCGCCGCCTGCTGTTCGCGCCGTTCGGCTACGCGATGCGGGCCGGCCGCGATTCGCCGTTGCGGGCCGAGGCGATCGGCATCGACGTGAAACGCGTGCACTGGCTCGCCTTCACGGTCGCCGGAGGCGTCTGCGGGGTGGCGGGCGGCCTGTTCGCCTTCGCCAAGGGCTCGATCTCGCCGGAGACCATCGACGTCGGCCGCTCGATCGACGGCCTCGTCATGGTGCTGCTGGGCGGCATCCAGACCCTGACCGGGCCACTGGTCGGCGCGCCGGTCTTTGCCATCCTGCAGGACACCGTCATGCGCCAGACCGAATACTGGCGCGCCCTGCTCGGCGCCATCATCCTCGGCCTCGTCCTGCTGTTCCCCGGCGGGCTGGTCGGCGGGCTGGCCAAGCTGCGGCCGCGGCCTGGAGCCCGATCGTGAGCGTGCTCGCGGTCTCCGGGCTCACCAAGTCGTTCGGCGGCGTGCGCGCCGTCGACGGCGCGAGCTTTACGGTCCACCAGGGCGAATTCCTCGCCATGATCGGTCCGAACGGTGCCGGCAAGTCGACCTGCTTCAACATGATCAACGGCCAGATCGCCCCGGATGCGGGGCAGATCCTGCTGGAGGGGCACGACATCGCGGGCCTGCCGCCGCGCGCGGTCTGGCGCCGTGGCGTCGGCCGCACCTTTCAGATCGCCGCCACCTTCGCGTCGATGACGGCCGTCGAGAACGTGCAGATGGCGCTGATCTCAAACGCTGGCGAGACGCTGCACGGCTGGCGGCCGTTCGCCGCCCGGCATCGTGCCGAGGCGCTCGATCTGCTGGCGGCGGTGGGAATGCGGGATGCCGCCGAGCGGCCGAGCCGGGTGCTCGCCTACGGCGACGTCAAGCGGCTCGAATTCGCGATCGCGGTCGCCAGCGCGCCGCGCCTGCTCCTGATGGACGAGCCGACCGCCGGCATGGCGCCGCGCGAGCGCACCGAGCTCATCGCGCTGGTCAAACGCCTGGTGGTCGAGCGGCGGATCTCGGTGCTGTTCACCGAGCATTCGATGGACGTGGTGTTCGCCTTCGCCGACCGGATCATCGTGCTCGCCCGCGGCAAGCTCATTGCCGACGGCGACCCCCGGTCGGTCCGCGAGGATCCGCTGGTCCGCGAGGTCTATTTCGGCAGCGGCGCGACCTTCGAGCGCCGTGCAGAGCCCGCCTGATGCGCCGCGACCCCATGCTCGAGGTGGAGGGCCTGAGCGCCTGGTACGGTGCCGCGCAGATCCTGTTCGGGCTCGCGCTCGAGGTCGGGCGCGGCGAGGTGGTGGCGCTGATGGGGCGCAACGGTGCCGGCAAGTCGACCACCATGAAGACCATCATGGGGCTCGTCGATCGCCGGCAGGGGACGTTGCGCTTTGCCGGCCGCGACATCTCCCGCCTCGAGCCGCACCGGATCGCGCGCCTCGGCATGGGCTTCACGCCCGAGGATCGCCGCATCTTCAGCGATCTCACCGTGCTGGAAAATCTCGACATCGGGCGCCAGCCGCCGCGCCGCTTCGCCGACGGCACGCCGGCGCCCGCATGGGACCCGGAGCGGCTGTTCGCGCTGTTCCCCAACCTGCGGGAGCGCCGCCACAGTCCCGGCGGCCGGATGAGCGGCGGCGAGCAGCAGATGCTCACCGTCGCGCGCACGCTGATGGGCAATCCGCTGCTGGTGCTGCTGGACGAACCCTCCGAGGGCGTGGCGCCGCTGATCGTCGAGCAGATGGCGCGCACGATCGTCGAGCTCAAGGAGCAGGGGCTGTCGATTCTCCTGTCCGAGCAGAACGTTCATTTCGCCGGACTCGTCGCCGACCGGGTATACCTGCTGGAGAAGGGGCAGGTTCGCTGGCAGGGCGGAATGACCGAGCTCATCGGCGACACCGACATCCAGCGCGCCTTTCTCACCATGTGATTCGTCTTGGCAAGCTGTGGCAGTTGATGCACATATCCGGCCGACATGGGGGCAATCGGGCGGGACATGACGGATTTTCGGCCGGGTGATTACCGGGTGGTGGCGCCGCGCCGGCGAAGCATCGGAGGCTGGGTGTTTCTCGGCCTTGCCCTCGCTGTGCTGGCCGGCGGCGCTTGGGTTTATCAATTTCGGCCGCAGTGGGTGGCGCGCATCTACGATCTCGCCGGCATACCGCGCAGCGTCATGCCGGCGCAGGGCGATAAAGCCGACATCGCATTCAGTGCGCTCTATCAGAGGTATGGCATGACCCCGCTCGGCCGCGGCGCGGCGGGCGACTACAAGCTCAGCTCCCTGCTCGCGAGCCTGCAGAAGGAACCGTGCGACAAGCAGGCGATCTTCCAGGCATCCCTCGCCCTCGAAAATATGCGAGCGATACGCGGGGCGGCCGAAATGCTGAAAGGTTTCGCCGATGTCTGCCCGGATGGCAGCGGCGAACGCTATCGTGCGAGCGAGCTCTATTATCTGCTCGGCGACTACGACACCGCCGTGAAGCTCAGCTCCGACCTTATCAATCACCGACCCGACGCGCAGAATGCCTATTTCGTCCGCGCCAAATCCGAACAAGGTCTGAAGCGATACGCGGCGGCCATCGAGGACTATGCGACCCTCATCCGGCTGTTGCCCGACACGAAATCCATCGTCTCGGAGGTATTCACTCGCATGTCGGAGAGCTACGAAAAGCTCGACCGGCCGTGCGAGGCCATCGGCCCCCTGCAGACGTACGTTGCCCTCGACAGCGAAAGCCGGTCGACGCCACCGCTTCTCAAGCGCATCGCGGCGCTGGCCGCCAAGGGCGATTGCACCCGGGTGTACGCCAAGGGCGTAGCCCGGATCCCGCGCCGCTCGAACGGCGTGTCGACAACCAAGGTCGAGATCAATGGCGTCGAGGGCACGTTCATCGTCGACACCGGCGCGAGCTTCGTCACCTTGTCTCGGGGCTTCGCCGAAAAGGCCAAACCGCGGATGCTCTCGACGGACTCGGTTGAAATTCAGACAGCAAACGGCGCTACCTCGGCCACGCTGGCGAGCCTCGACAGCGTCAAACTGGCTGCGCTGTCGGCTTCCGCCGTTCCCGCCATAATTGCCAGCAGGGGCCTTGGCGATGGTGTCGACGGGTTGCTCGGCATGTCGTTCTTGAGCCGCTTCACCATCGTGATCCAGGACCGCGAAATTCAGCTCAAAGCGAAGACGTTGGGAGAGTGAGCGTCAACAGCGTCGAGAGCCTATACTTCGATCGTAGCGGCGCCGACCTCACGGGTGCCAGGTCGCCATGTGCGCCGCGTGCGCCGGACCATAGGCGCCGGGACCAAAGAACCGGTCGTAGTAGTCGGTGTCGATGTGATGAGCCTGCATCACCCACATTAGATGCATCGCATCGGTGCCGCCGGGAAAGCGGCCGTAAGTGTCGTGTATGTAGTTGCAGATGGCCTTGGTGCAGGCGAGCCCTTCCGGGCTGATCCGGATCGCGCCGCCGCGATGCTCCGCCTCTGACATGCGGTGCGGCACGGGCCCGGTTTCCTTGCTGCCGGGTAACGGCGGCGCAAGCACCGCGTCAACCGCTGCATCCATGGTCGGGTGATAGGGCGGGCAGCTTGCCTCGAATACGCCGTCGAGCCCGACCGGATTGCCGAACGTTGCTCCGCCATTCGCCGCGACGACGCGGAAGCCCATGTGCTCGAGAATTTCGAGCGAGAGAAATCCGCAGTGCTTCCATCCGCCGAGCCCCAAGGCCTCGGTTGCCAGGAACATGTTCTGGCAGATTGCCGCCGGCTCGCTGAAGACGTAGTAGCAGGCCTGCCGCTCGACGATCGATAGCGGCAGCATCCGTTCGGTATCGAGGAAGCCGTCCTTCAGCCAGCGCTCCGTGCCAACTGGCCGGCAGCCGTGGCGGTCATCGACAATGTTCATGCCGCCGCCTGCGGGCGCATAGCGGCGCAGCGCGGGATCGACGAACTGCGCGATCAATGAGATCAGCGACGCGCTCACATCGCATACCGGCAGAAACAGCGTCGAGCCAGGCCGGTTCGAATCCCAAAGGTCGTGCCCGCTCATCGGCGGTACGCGGCGCGGAATGTCGAGCCGGCCACGACCGATCTCCCGACGCTGCGCGCGGTACGCTGCGAGGAGCTTGCTGCGCTCGTCCGGGGTCTCGATCTCGCGCAGCTTGCTCGCCGCGACGTTGGCATCAAGGACGTAGAGCCCTTCATCGTTGGTGATGAACAGCGCCGTGTGGCCGCCGGGCCGCGTCGTCGGGAACGTGCGGCCGCTGTGACGACGGTAAGGCGCCGGCGTCGGCAGATCCCAGAGCGCAAGTCCGGAGATTCCGGCGCCCGCGCCGACCACCAGCGCTTCCTCGATCTCGCTCAGGGGGACCGGAGTGTGCGCGGACTTGTAGCGAAAGGGCCCTTCCGGCATCTCGAAGCCGAGACCGAACCGCCGTGAGCGTCGGCCATAGAGGGCTTCGAACAATGGGTAGCTCCAGGCTAGGTCCAGCCATTCAGACGCCGTCATCAGCTCGATCCCCGCAATTACCCGCGACCAGCGCGGAACGAGCAGAGCCTAGCCCTTTACTGGACCGGCAAGATGGTCCACTTTCGCTCATTGCAGCAGACCAGTTGCAGCGAGCTTCTTCCAATGACACGCGGATGGGCCGACCTCTACGCTTGGCAGCTCGATCGGGCGAGCCGCACGCCGCTCACACGGCAGATCTACATGCAGGTGCGCTCCGCCGTGCTGTCCGGGGCGCTCCGGCCGGGCGCGCGCATGCCGTCCTCCCGGGCCATGGCATCGAAGCTTGGCGTGGCGCGTGGGTCCGTGGTCTCGGCGTACGAGCACCTGCTCGCCGAAGGCTATGTCGAGAGCCGCCACGGCTCGGGCACGTTCATCGCGGGCGATCTGACCGGCCTTGCATCGCGACGGCGCGGCGCTCGGCACGTGACGAAGCTTGCCTTGCCGACATCGGCCCAGACTTATTCCGACTTCGAGCGATCGGCGGTGCAGAGCGACGCCCGCCCGTTCAACACCGGCCGCACGCTGATCGATGCGCGTACCGCCGAGACGTGGCGCACCCTGACCCATCGCGCCGTGCGCCGGCTCGGCGCGAATGACCTCGGCTACACCGATCCCGCCGGCCTGGCCGAGCTGCGCGAGAGCATCTGTGATTATCTACGAGCGGCGCGCGCGGTGCGTTGCGACGTCGAGCAGATCGTGGTCACGGCCGGCACCCAGCAAGCAATCGACATCGCAATCCGTGTGCTGCTCGCGCCCGGCGACGAGGTGTGGGTCGAGGATCCTGGTTATCCGCTGACCCACGCGCAGTTGCTGCTCGCCAAGGTGCGGCCGCATCCCGTTCCCGTCGATGCCCAAGGTCTGGTCGTCGCCGCCGGCACGCGCATGGCACCTCGGGCGCGCGTAGCGTTCGTCACGCCCTCGCATCAGTTTCCGACTGGCGTTGCGCTGTCCATGGCGCGGCGCCTGGAGCTGCTGGCGTGGGCGCGGCAGAGCGGCGCGTTCATCGTCGAGGACGACTACACCAGCGAGTTCCGCTATTCGGGGCCGCCGCTCGCATCGCTGCAGGGCCTCGATGAGGCCGAGCAGGTGATTTACGTCGGCACGCTCAACAAGGCGCTGTTTCCGGGTCTCCGCATCGGTTACGCCGTGGTGCCACGCGCGTTGCTGCGGGCTTTTGTAGGCGCGCGCTATCTCATCGATCGCCAACCTGCGACGCTGCAGCAGGCGGTCGTTTGCGAGTTCATGCAACAAGGCCATTTCGCTGCGCACATTCGTCGCATGCGCCAGCTCTATCGCGAACAGCGCGACGCGCTGGCGGAGACACTGATGCGGCGCGCAGCGGATCGGCTCGACGTCGCGGTGCCCGATCAAGGCATGCACCTCGTCGCCTATCTGCGCGACGGATCGTCAGACATCGCTGTCGAGACCGACGCCCAACGCGCCGGTATCGTCGTGCGCGCGATCAGCCGCTTCTACCGCACAGCGCACCCCCGCGCAGGTCTCATGCTGGGGTTTAGCGGGTTTCCGCGGCAGTCGATCGTACCGTCGGCCGTTCGGCTGGCGACGCTCGCCGCCCAGCGTGTCCGAGCTTAGGCTGCCTCGTGGCCGAAGCCGCAGACCAGACCACCGGCTTACCCGGTGCCTGAGGTGGGCTGCTGCCATGACGGCGCGCCTCCGGCAGTCTCGTCCGCCGCACTCCAGGAGGTCGAGCCCGCGCCTTCAGGCTGCTTCGCCGGTGCCGGGAGCGTCCTGGTAGGCGACCCTGTCCATGGTCCCCTCGGCAATCGCGATTCGATAGACGGCTTCGGCGAAGCGCCGATCCTGGATCGCCTCGACTTGCGACTTGCGCAGCAATTGCCGCGCCGATTCGAGAGCGCTGCTGAGCAGGTCGAGATCGATCGGCACGTTGACGCCGGCCGTCATGACAAAAGGATCGGGCGCATAATACCGGGTCGCAAACGCAGCTCCGGCTGGCAGCGACATCTCGAGGCCCTCATCGACCAACCAGAGCTCGGTTTCACGAAACAGGTCGGCGACGATCAGCCCGGCGGATGGGTGTCGGCGCAGCACCGATACGACCGCGAAGCGCGCATTGCGCATGGCCTCGAGCATCAGTGCGTCGTCGGATCCGGGCGCCAGCCGTGCCGATCTCGCGTAACGATCGATCGCCCGGGATCGACCATCGGGGGCCGTGTGAATTGCAAGATCGAAGGCCAGTGCAAGATCGTCCATGTTGTCGAGGATGATGTTCTTGCCGCGAATGAAGCCCA
>JBEKZK010000158.1:0-8541 GCA_049509935.1 Xanthobacteraceae bacterium
GGAAAATCCGCACTGCGGGAATTGCGGGGTGCCCTTCAGAAAGAGCACCACGTCGTTGCCCTTCACCTCGTTGTCGATGAACTGCTCTATGCCCATGAGTCTGCCCTTTGATCCGCTGTTCACAACTGTGCACTCTGGCCTCCGTGCGAACGTTCGCGCGCCTGCCAGTCTATCGGTTATATAGCGCATGCGCCGGCCGCCGCCCAGCGCCCGCGCCATCAACTCTGGGGGATTCCGGTCTGCAGGGCAAGCGCATGCAGGACGCCCCCCATCCGTCCCTTCAACGCATCGTAAACGGCCTGATGCTGCTGCACGCGGGACTTGCCGCGAAACGATTCGGCGATCACGGTTGCGGCGTAGTGGTCGCCGTCGCCCGCAAGATCCCGGATCGTCACCTCGGCATCCGGTATCCGGCTCTTGATCAGCTGCTCGATCTCGTGCGCGTCCATCGCCATGGCGGGCACCGCCTCCTCGAATTTCAGCCCGCGCGCCACGCGCGGATTGTAGCCGAGCTTAGAATAGTACATTTCTCGGAAAAAGCCCGCCCCGGACTTGTTCCGGGGTGGACCCCGGCTTTCCGAAAGGAAATGCGACAAACATCGAAGCCAGTGCATTTTGCCGACAAGTGGACACCCGACCGGCTGGCCGCAGAAATTCAAAACCCCCGCCATTGAAGCGGAGCGGCTGGGTCACGTCGAAGGGCGCCGGCGAAGACATGTCGATCCGCGTCCGCGAACAGGGCCTTGTCGGGGCTGCGGTCTGGTCGCACGACCACAACTCCAGGCTCTGGTGCCGCACTGCAGCGAATGATAGGCTTCAGCCGCGGGGCCTCTTCGTGTGAGGTCCCGTTCGCCGGAACATGCGCAAGCCATCGGTGGCGTGAGGTGCACTATTCTGACCATATCCGCGAGCAGGCCGCCCATTACCGGCAACTCGCGGAGACCACCGACGACCCGCTCGTCAAGGCGGAGCTTCTGGATCTCGCGGCAACGTGCGACGAGGTCGCCAACAAGATCGACGATCGCCGGGCGAGCGGATGAGCGACACCAGCGGCCCGGATCTGGCGCATGGCATCGCGGCGGCGGACCTCGCCGACGGCGCCGGGCTGGTGGGCCATGTCGGCGACGAGCAGATATTGCTGGTTCGTCGCGGGACCGCAGTGCTCGCGGTCGCGGCGCAGTGCACGCACTACCACGGTCCGCTGGTCGAGGGGCTCGTGGTCGACGGCACCGTGCGCTGTCCTTGGCATCACGCCTGCTTCGACCTGCGAACCGGCGAAGCCCTGAACGCGCCGGCCTTCGATCCGCTCGCCTGCTGGTCGGTCGAGCAGCGCGACGGCCGGATCTTTGTTCGCGAGAAGCGCCCGCAGTCGAGGCCGCACGTGCAAGGCCGGTCGGACGCGGCAGCGGACAGGATCGTGATCATCGGCGGAGGCGCCGCGGGCTTTGCGGCGGCTGACATGCTCAGGCGTGAGCAGTTTGCCGGGAGCATCGTGATCCTGAGCAATGACAATGTGCCGCCGGTCGACCGGCCCAACCTGTCGAAGGATTTTCTCGCCGGCACCGCGTCCGAGGATTGGCTGCCGCTGCGCGGGGCCAGTTGGTATTCCCAGAACGCCATCGACCTGCGCCTGGAGGCGAACGTCGCCGCCATCGACCCAGGCGCGCGCGACGTAGCCCTCGCCGGCGGCGGCAGGATCGCCTACGACCGGCTGCTGCTGGCAACCGGGGCCGAGCCGGTCCGGCTGACGATCCCCGGCGCCGACCAGCCGCACGTGCGCACGCTGCGCTCGCTCGCCGACTGCCGGGCCATCATCGAACGTGCCAAGGTCGCGCGGCGGGCGGTCGTGATAGGGGCGAGCTTCATCGGGCTCGAGGTCGCCGCAGCGCTGCGCGCCCGAGGCATCGGAGTCCACGTGGTAGCGCCCGAAAAGCGGCCGATGGAGCGCGTTCTCGGTCCGCAAATCGGGGATGTCGTTCGCTCGCTCCACGAGCAGCACGGCGTCGTCTTCCACCTCGGGGACACGGCGACCGCGATCGACGGCACGCAGGTCAAGCTGCGCAGCGGCGGAACGCTCGACGCGGAGCTCGTCGTCGTCGGCATCGGCGTGCGCCCGCGCATCGAGCTTGCCGAACGGGCCGGGCTTGCCGTCGATCACGGAGTCGTCGTCGATGCCTTTCTGGAAACGAGCGTGCCGGGGATCTTTGCGGCCGGCGACATTGCCCGCTGGCCGGATCCTCACAGCGGCGCCATGGCGCGCGTCGAGCACTGGGTGGTCGCCGAGCGCCAGGGCCAGACCGCGGCCCGGAACATGCTCGGGCAGCGCCAGACGTTCCGGGCAGTGCCGTTCTTCTGGAGCCAGCACTACGACGTCCCGATCAACTATGTGGGTCACGCCGAGAGCTGGGACGAGATCGCGATCGAGGGAGACGTCGCGGGCAAGGATTGCCTGCTGCGATTCAAGCGCAACGGACGCGTGCTCGCCGTGGCGTCGATCTTTCGCGACCGTGAAAGCCTCGAGGCCGAGGTCGGCATGGAGCGGGCGGCGTCGTGAATTCCGGGAAATCCATTTGGGCGTCGAACAGGAACGTGGCCAGAGGCAGCTGACCGCGTTGAGCCGCGTCCGCCGGACCCTGCCGTGCGACATGCGCTCCACCTCCGGCACGACGTCGCCACAGCGATATCCGGCCGCCTGCGAACGCACGAGGATAATTATACCATGGTGATATTGACAGAGTTTAATCCAGGTAATAATGTTGAAGGATGATTGCTCCATCAACCCATGTCGCCTTTGCGGGCGACGACCTCATTCGATCCGGTCCGCTCACGGATGTCCTGGCCGCCGTCAAGTTGGTGCTTGACGACGGGGAGACGAGAACCGTGCTGATCTTCGAGAGCGAGACCGGCCGGCAGGTCGACTTCGATTTCCGCGGCACGCTTGGCGACGTTCTGGATCGGGCGAAGCCGAGGAGCTCGTCGAAAGGTCCGGGGCGCCCGCGCCTGGGCGTGGAAGGTCGCGAGGTCACCCTGCTGCCGCGGCATTGGGCCTGGCTCGAGAGCCAGCCGAACGGCGCCTCGGCGACGCTGCGGCGCCTGGTGGAGGCCGCGAGCCGCCGCGATCAAGGCGCCGACGCCGGGCGGCGCGCCAGGGACGCCGCCTACGGCATCATGTCGGCGCTGGCCGGTAACCGGGTCGGCTTTGAAGAGGCGGCGAGAGCGTTGTTCGCCGGTGACATGACGCGGTTTGCCGCGATCGTCGAGCCGTGGCCCGTGGGCGTCCGGGACCGTTTGCTGGCGATGCTCGCGGCGACGCCTGGAGACGCCGCGGTGGCCGCCGATTGATCGGCGTCTTTCAGCCAGCCATCCCGGCCATGTAGCCCGGCAGCCACGCCTCGAACCTCTCCACCAGTGTCCGCACCGGGATCGGCGCCGCGTTGGGCAGCGTCAGCGCCCCGTTGCCCGAAGTCTGGCCGAGCCGGCGCAGCGGGACGCCGGCCGCCTTCGCCCGCGCCATCACGGCCTCGGCGCGGTCGGGGCGAACCGTCACGACGTAGCGGGCCTGGTCCTCGCCGAACCAGAAGGCATGCTCGGGCACCAGCATGGCGGCCGCGTAGAGCCGGGCGCCGAGGCCGGACGCCATGGCCATCTCGGCGAGCGCGATCAGCAGGCCGCCGTCGGACACGTCGTGCGCGGCGGTCGCGATCCCCTCGCTGATCAGCGCCCGCACCAGGTCGCCGTTGCGGCGCTCGGCGGCCAGATCCACCGGCGGCGGGGCGCCGTCCTCGCGGCCGCAGATCTCGCGCAGATAGATCGACTGGCCGAGCCAGCCGCGGGTCTCGCCGAGCAGCAGGATCTGCTCGTCGGGCGCCTTGAAGGCGAGCGTCGCCGACCTGGAAAAATCCTCGATCAGTCCGACGCCGCCGATGGTGGGGGTCGGCAGGATGGCGCGGCCGCTGGTCTCGTTGTAGAGGCTGACGTTGCCCGACACGACCGGGAAGTCGAGCACCTGGCAGGCCTCGGCGATGCCGCGGATGGCGCCGACCAGCTGGCCCATGATCTCCGGGCGCTCCGGATTGCCGAAGTTCAGGTTGTCGGTGACGGCGAGCGGCGTGGCGCCGACCGCCGTGAGGTTGCGCCAAGCCTCGGCGACAGCCTGCTTGCCGCCCTCCAGCGGATCGGCCTCGCAGTAGCGTGGCGTCACGTCGGTGGTCATGGCAAGGCCCTTCGGCCCATCGTTGATGCGTACCACCGCGGCGTCGCCGCCGGGGCGCTGCACCGTATTGCCGAGGATGACGTGGTCGTACTGCTCCCATACCCAGCGCTTGGAGCATAGATCCGGCGTCCCGAGCAGCCGCTCGAGGACCGCGCCCACCGGCATCGGTGCCGGGACGTCGGTGGCACGGACAATCGCCGGCGGCGGCGTCTCGACGAAGGGGCGGCGGTAGACCGGCGCCTCGTCGCCCAGCTCCTTGATCGGCAGATCCGCCACCGTGTCGCCGCGCCAGCGCACGATGAACCGCTTGCCCGGCGTCGTCTCACCGACTATCGCGAAGTCGAGCCCCCACTTGCGGAAGATCGCTTCGGCCTCCGCCTCCTTCTCGGGGCGCAGCACCATCAGCATGCGCTCCTGGCTTTCCGACAGCATCATCTCGTAGGCCGTCATGCTGGCCTCACGGCATGGCACCTTGTCGAGATCGAGGGTGACGCCGAGATCGCCCTTGGCGCCCATCTCGACCGCCGAGCAGGTGAGCCCCGCCGCGCCCATGTCCTGGATCGCGATGACGCAGCCCTTGGCCATGATCTCGAGGCAGGCCTCGAGCAGCAGCTTTTCGGAAAAGGGATCGCCGACCTGCACGGTCGGACGTTTCTCCTCGGCGCCTTCACCGAACTCGGCCGACGCCATGGAGGCGCCGTGGATGCCGTCACGCCCGGTCTTGGAGCCGAGATAGACGATCGGCGTTCCCACCCCGGTCGCCGCCGCGTAGAAGATCCGGTCGGCGTCGACCAGTCCGACCGCCATGGCGTTGACCAGGCAGTTGCCGTCGTAGCGGGTGTGGAACCCGACCGAGCCGCCCACCGTCGGGACCCCGAAACTGTTGCCGTAGCCGCCGATGCCGGCGACCACGCCGGAGACCAGGGACCTGGTCCTCGGATGCGCCGGATCGCCGAAGCGCAGCGCATTGAGGCAGGCGATCGGACGCGCCCCCATGGTGAACACGTCGCGCAGGATGCCGCCGACGCCGGTGGCGGCGCCCTGATAGGGTTCGATGTAGCTCGGGTGGTTGTGGCTCTCCATCTTGAAGACGACCGCGAGGTTGTCGCCGATCGAGATCACGCCGGCGTTCTCGCCGGGCCCCTGGATCACGCAGGGGCCGGTGGTCGGCAGCGTCCGCAGGTGGACCTTCGAGGACTTGTAGGAGCAGTGCTCGTTCCACATCGCCGAGAAGATGCCGAGCTCGGTGATCGACGGATCGCGGCCGATCAGCCCGACGATGCGCTGATATTCCTCCGGCGTCAGGCCGTGCTCGGCGATCAGCTCCGGGGTGATGATAGTCACGGCAGTTGTCACGCGGCCGCGGCGAAATGGGCGACCAGGCCGGCGAACAGGCCGCGCCCGTCGGTCGGGCCGATCGCCGGGTCGACATGGTTCTCGGGATGCGGCATCAGGCCGAGCACGTTGAGCTTTTCCGACAGCACGCCGGCGATCGCGTTGGCGGCGCCGTTGACGTTGTGCCGCGGATCGAGGCTGCCGTCGGGCGCCGTGTAGCGGAACAGCACGCGGCCTTCGCTCTCGAGGCGCGAGATCGTCGCCGGATGGGCGAAATAGTTGCCGTCGCCGTGGGCGACCGGCACCCGGATCACCTGGCCGGCATTGTAGCCGCGGGTGAACGGCGTATCGGAGCGCTCGATGCGCAGATGCACGTCGCGGCAGATGAACCTGAGGCCCGAGTTGCGCAGCAGCACGCCCGGCAGCAGCCCCGCCTCGCACAGGATCTGGAATCCGTTGCAGATGCCGATGACGAGACCGCCCCGGCGCACATGCGAGCGCACCGCCTCCATGATCGGCGCCTGGGCGGCGATCGCGCCGCAGCGCAGGTAGTCGCCATAGGAGAAGCCGCCGGGCAGCACCACCAGATCGGTGCCGGCCGGAAGCGCGGTGTCGGCGTGCCAGAGCAGCGCCGGCTCGCGGCCGGATACGAGCTCGAGCGCCCGCGCCACGTCGCGCTCGCGGTTCGATCCTGGAAACACGATGACAGCGGACTTCATCGGACTACAGCGCTTTCCGGTCGAAGTGAACCACGCGTTGCGGCGCTTCAACCCGGAAAGCGCTGTAGATTCGCTTGTTTGCGCATGTCCTTGATCGGCGAACCGGGTCCACCCTCGGGTCAAAGCCCGAGGGCAGGCTTTCGCCGGGACATGCCAGCCGTGCCGTCATTCGCGCACCTCGACGCGGTAGTTCTCGATGATGGTATTGGCGAGCAGCTTCTCGGCCGCCTCCTCGAGCGCCTCCTGGGCGCGGCCGAGATCAGCCGCATCGAGCTCGATGTCGAACACCTTGCCCTGGCGGACGCTGGCGATGCCGGGAACGCCCAGCGTCGCCAGGGCGCCCTCGATCGCCTTGCCCTGCGGGTCGAGCACGCCGGGCTTGAGCGTCACGGTCACGCGGGCTTTCATGGTGCCGGATCCTCGGAGCAAGATGGGCAAATTGAGCACTTTGCAGACCGCGTCAAGGGTCGGCGCTTCAGCCTAGCGACCGATCGCGACGATGTCCGCGACCGTGCCGAGGTCATCCACCGGCATGTGAGGCGTTCGGCACCTCGATCCGGCCGAGTGGGAATGCAAACGGGGGCCGAATGGCCCCCGTGGTCGCGTCGTCTGCCGCCTCGGCCCGGTGCGGGCTTTTGGCGCTTCAGCTCTTCACCAGCACCGGCCCCCCCTGTGGGCGCTCGTTCTCGCTCATGATGCCGAGGCGCTTGGCGACTTCGGTGTAGGCTTCGACCAGGCCGCCGAGGTCGCGGCGGAACCGGTCCTTGTCGAGCTTCTCGTTCGACTTGATGTCCCACAGCCGGCAGGAATCCGGGGAAATCTCGTCGGCCACGACGATGCGCATCATGTCGTTTTCCCACAGCCGGCCGCATTCCATCTTGAAGTCGACCAGGCGGATGCCGACGCCGAGGAACAGCCCCGACAGGAAGTCGTTGACCCGGATGGCGAGTGCCATGATGTCGTCGATCTCCTGCGGCGTTGCCCACCCGAACGCCGTGATGTGCTCCTCCGACACCATTGGGTCGTTGAGCGCATCGTTCTTGTAATAGAACTCGATGATCGAGCGGGGCAATTGCGTGCCCTCCTCGATGCCCAGACGCTGGCTGAGCGAGCCGGCTGCGACATTTCGCACCACCACCTCGAGGGGGATGATCTCCACTTCGCGGATGAGCTGCTCACGCATGTTGAGGCGACGGATGAAGTGGGTCGGCACCCCGATGTCGTTGAGGTGCTGGAACAGGTACTCGGAAATCCGGTTGTTCAGGACGCCCTTCCCCTCGATCACCTCGTGCTTCTTGGCGTTGAAAGCGGTCGCATCGTCCTTGAAGTGCTGAATCAGGGTACCCGGCTCCGGGCCCTCGTAGAGGACCTTCGCCTTGCCTTCGTAGATGCGTCGGCGGCGACTCATCGGTGTATACCGTGGCTTGAGGAAGTCCATGTGGGCCGTGGCTCCAGTGAGGAACGAATGACGAGGTCCGCGGCTGCGGCAGTGGGCGGCACGATTCGCATACCGTGCCAGCCAGTCGCAGCGGTGAACCTAGCCGATCGTAGTGCGCAGCACAATCGCGACCCGGACCCTTCGGCCGGGAAACCGGGCTGGAGCGTCCCGGCGCCGCGACACGTGTTGATTTGGCCATTTTGGCGCTATATGCAAGGCCATGCCCGGCCTTCCGGGGCGGCAACGAACGGGGCTCCGATGACAACCTTCGACAAGCGCGAGGAAGGCTTCGAAAAGCAGTTCGCGCACGACGAGGAGCTGCGGTTCAAGGCGACCGCCCGGCGCGACCGGCTGCTCGGGCTGTGGGCCGCGGGGCTGCTCGGGCTGGCCGGCCCCGAGGCCGACGCCTACGCCAAGGCCCTGGTCATGGCCGACCTCGACACCCCAGGGGCCGATGCCGTCTTCAAGCGGATCCGCTCCGACTTCGACGCCAAGAGCGTGGTCCAGTCCGACCACCAGATTCGCCGCCATATGGACGAGCTGATGGCCCAGGCAGTCGCCCAGGTGAGAGCCAGCGGCTGAACAACGACCCGCGCAGAACCGCAACGAGCGGGATAGTGGCATGCTCCCGCGCTGCGCCCGGCGCCATTTCTACTCTAGATCTCATACAACATGTAACGCGCCCAAAAATTGCACACGTGCGGCGGCGGGACCTCGTTGACGATCGGCCGTGCAGACGAGGGGGGGGGGACGAAGGGCGTCAGGCTTGCACGCTGCCGAGCTCGTCGGTGATGCGCGCCGCATCCGGCGCCAGCGCCCGCACCGGTGACAGATAG
>JBEKZK010000159.1:0-8451 GCA_049509935.1 Xanthobacteraceae bacterium
AGCTTGATCCCCTCCATCTCGAACAACCGGCCGTACTGCTTGATCAGCGCGTTCTTCGGCTTGGTCAGGATCTCCATCAGGACGCCTTCGTCCAGGTCGTCAAGCGTTGCCACCACCGGCAGCCGGCCAATAAACTCCGGGATCAGGCCGAATTTCAGCAGATCCTCGGGCTCGACCTCCCGCAGGATTGCGCCCATGCGCCGCTCGTCGGACGAGCGGACCTCGGCGCCATAGCCGATCCCCGACCCCTTGCCGCGGGCCGAGATGATCCGCTCCAGCCCCGAGAAGGCGCCGCCGCAGATGAACAAGATGTTGGTGGTATCGACCTGCAGGAACTCCTGCTGCGGATGCTTGCGCCCGCCCTGCGGCGGCACCGAGGCGACGGTGCCCTCCATGATCTTGAGCAGCGCCTGCTGCACGCCCTCGCCGCTGACATCGCGGGTGATCGACGGATTGTCGGATTTGCGGCTGATCTTGTCGACCTCGTCGATATAGACGATGCCGCGTTGCGCCCGCTCGACATTGTAGTCGGCCGACTGCAACAGCTTCAGGATGATGTTCTCGACATCCTCGCCGACATAGCCGGCTTCGGTCAGCGTCGTGGCGTCCGCCATGGTGAACGGCACGTCGAGGATGCGGGCGAGCGTCTGCGCCAGCAGCGTCTTGCCCGAGCCGGTCGGCCCGATCAGCAGGATGTTGGACTTCGCCAGCTCGACGTCATTGTGCTTGGTCTGGTGGTTGAGCCGCTTGTAGTGGTTGTGCACCGCGACCGACAGCACCTTCTTGGCATGATCCTGGCCGATCACGTAGTCGTCGAGGACCTTGCGGATCTCCTTCGGCGTCGGAATCCCGTCGCGCGACTTGACCAGCGAGGACTTGTTCTCCTCGCGGATGATGTCCATGCACAGCTCGACGCACTCGTCGCAGATGAACACCGTCGGCCCGGCAATCAGCTTGCGCACCTCGTGCTGGCTCTTGCCGCAGAACGAGCAATAAAGCGTGTTCTTGGATTCGCCGCCGCCGACCTTGCTCATCCGTGCTCTCCGTCAACCTCGAACGCCGCGGGCGTTCCCGTCTGTCTTACCAGTCCGCACGCTAAGAAACAGTAGCGCCGATCCCACACTCCGGGGGCACCCTGCCGCCCCCGGCAACATCCCTGCCCCCCGTACCGTTCCCTCCGGCCGCTAGCGAAGCATGGTAGCGGACCGTGGATCAAGAATTGATTAACGATACGATCCCCCGGGTTGCCTCGATTCTCCGCCGGCGGATTCCCGCGAAGGTAGCTTTACGTATCGGAAGCGCGTAGCGGGACGCGAGCCCGGCGCCGCCGCGGTCACGGCTTGCCGCCCGGATCGTCCACCGGCCGGCGCTCGATCACTTTATCGATCAGGCCGAAATCCTTGGCCATCTCGGCGGTCAGGAACATGTCGCGCTCGAGCGCATCCTCGATCTTCTTCAGGGTCTGGCCGGTGTGCTTCACGTAGATTTCATTGAGCCGCTTCTTCAGGTTCAGGATCTCCTGGGCGTGCAGCATGATGTCGGTGGCCTGCCCCTGGAAGCCGCCGGAGGGCTGGTGAACCATGACCCGGGCGTTGGGCAGGGCAAACCGCAGGTCCTTGGCGCCCGCCGCGAGCAGCAGCGAGCCCATGGAGGCCGCCTGCCCGATGCACAGCGTGGACACCGCCGGACGGACGAACTGCATGGTGTCGTAGATCGCCAGGCCCGACGACACCACGCCGCCCGGCGAGTTGATGTACATGTTGATTTCTTTCTTCGGATTGTCGGCTTCCAGGAACAGGAGCTGCGCCACCACCAGGGTCGCCATGTGGTCCTCGATCGGACCGGTGATGAAGACGATGCGCTCCTTGAGCAGCCGGGAAAAGATGTCGTAGGCGCGCTCGCCGCGATTGGTCTGCTCGACCACCATCGGAACGAGCTGCATATAGGTCTCGATCGGGTCTTTCATGTCCTGTCCTTCCCCACGGCCGACGCCGGGGCTGCGACGACTCAACCGTAGTCATGTTAGCGGAAACGAGCCGCAATGACGGTCTCGGCGATCACTTTCGCCGGAAATGCCTCATGCCGGCCGGGGCGCATCCCCGTCATGACCGGCGTTGTGCCGGGCATGGATGGCCGAGACACCCCGGGACGAAGTGCCCGGGGGCGGCCATGACGAGACCCTCTAGGCCGGTACCTTGGTCTCTTCCTCGTCCTCCCCGGTGAGCTCCTCGATCGACACCTTCTTCTCGGTCACCTTGACGAGCTCGAGCAGGAAGTCGACGACCTTCTCCTCGTAGATCGGCGCCCGCAGGCTGGCGGCGGCTGCCGGTGTCTTGCGGAAGAAGTCCCAAATCTGCTGCTCCTGGCCGGGATACCGGCGGGCATGCTCCACCAGCGCCCGGTTCATTTCCTCGTCGGTAACCTTTATGTCGTTATTGGCACCGATTTCCGCAATGACCAGGCCGAGCCGCACCCGGCGCTCGGCAATCCCCCGGTATTCCGCCTTGGCGGCCTCCTCGGTGGTGCCTTCGTCGCCGAACGAACGGCCCTGGCTTTCCAGATCGCCGAGCACGGTCCGCCACACGCTGGCGAACTCCTCCTCAACCAGCGTCGGCGGCAGGTCGAACTTGTGGCGCGCGTCGAGCGCATCGAGCAGCGCCCGCTTGATCTTCTGCCGCGTCGCCGCCGCGTGCTCGCGCGCCACCCGCTCCCTCACGGCTTCCTGGAGCTTCTGCAACGACTCCATGCCGAGCGACTTGGCGAGCTCATCGCCGGTGGCGACCGGGCCGGGCGCCTCGATGGACTTCGCCGCCACCTCGAACACCGCGTCCTTGCCGGCCAGCGCCGCCGCCTGGTAGCTCGCCGGGAATGTCGACTTGACGGTGCGGCTCTCGCCGGCGGCGATACCGATCAGCTGCTCCTCGAAGCCCGGGATGAAGCCGCCCGACCCGATGACGACTGCAACGTCCTCGCCGCTGCCGCCCTCGAACGGCGCGCCGTCGATCATCCCGGTGAACGACACCGTCAGCTTGTCACCGGACTGCGCCGTCTCGCCCTCGGCCCTCGGGGCAAACGGGCGGTTCGCCTCGGCGATCCGGTCGAGTGCCCCGGCGACCTCGGCGTCGGTCACCTCGGCGACCGGCTTTTCCAGCTCGATCGACTTGAAATCGGCGAGCTCGATCTTGGGCAGGATCTCCATCGCGACCGAATAGGCGAGATCGACCTTGCCGGAGATGAGCTCGGTCACCTCGTTCTCCGCCGTCGGCAAGGTGATCTTCGGCTCCATCGCGAGCTTCAGGCCGTGGTCGGCCACGATGCTGGCAGTGGCCTCGCGCACCGCCGCATCGATCGCCTCGGCCATCGCCGACTTGCCATAGAGGCGCTTGAGGTGCGCAACCGGCACCTTGCCGGGCCGGAACCCGTTGATGCGCACCTTGTCCTTGATCTCCACCAGGCGCTCGTTGACCTTGGCGTCGAGGTCGGTCGCCGGGACGACCACCCGGAATTCGCGCTTGAGGCCTTCGGCCAGGGTCTCGGTTACCTGCATGGTGGTGTCTCGTGGTTGGCTGGTTTCGATCTTTCGGTCAATTCCGTCGCATCCGCCAGCTGAATTCAGTCACCGCGCCGGAGGACGCGGGCGTGGTGCGGGCGGAGGGACTCGAACCCCCACGACTTTCGTCACGGGAACCTAAATCCCGCGCGTCTACCAATTCCGCCACGCCCGCAAACGGCATCCCGCTGCTACCAAGGGCCGCGCAGGACGGCCTTGACCGTGATTCCCGAACCGGCCAAGGCAACCGTGCAACGGCAGAAAACTCGCAGGATCTCCGGGACATCCCCCATGGGCAGAGCTTCGAATGCGGGAGGTCCGGATGCGGGCGGCGCGGCTTATATCATGGTGGCGCCGACCCGCACCATAAAAATAGGGCGCGGCGCGTGGCAGCGCCAGCAGCACCCGCGCGTGGCGTACATCGAGGGTCGCAGTTGAGAGTCCCGTCCCGGCCGCCGCTGCGACTGCCAACCACCCGCCGCACGTTCCTGGGCGGAGCCGCGCTCGCCGCCGTCACCCTCGGCGGGGCCCGCGGGCAGCCGCTGCCCGACCGCAAGACCATCGCCGAAGGGTTTCGCGTGATCCGCGCCAGCACCGGCATGGCGCCGCTGCGCGGACCGGGCCACGGCCCGACGCTGATCTGGGGCTACAACGGGGCGATCCCCGGCCCCACCATCCGGACCGGGCGCGGCGAGGAGATCAGGGTGCGCCTGGTCAACGATCTCGACGAGCCGACCACGGTGCATTGGCACGGGGTACGGCTCGCCAACCCGATGGACGGGGTTGCGCAGCTCACCCAGCCGCCGATCGCGCCCGGCGCCAGCTTCGACTACCGCTTCGTCGCGCCCGATGCCGGGACGTTCTGGTACCACGCCCAGGTCAACGCGCAGAGGCAGCAGGCGCACGGGCTCTACGGCGCCCTGATCGTCGACGAGGCCGAGCCGGTCGACGTCGACCGCGACGTCACGCTGGTGTTCGCAGATTGGTGGCTGGGGACCACCGGAACCATCGTCGACCCCGGCTCGACCGAGCCCGCCGACGGCGACCGCGGGCAGCGTTACCTCACCGTCAATGGCCTGCCCAGCCTCGACATCCCGGTGAAGAGCAACGAGCGCCTGCGGTTGCGCGTCATCAACGCCGCGACCACGCGGGTGCTGTCGTTCCGCCTCGACCGCCACCAGGTGATCGTCATGGCGATCGACGGCGAGCCGGCCGAGCCGTTCGAGGCCGAGGACAGCCGGTTCACGCTCGGCCCGGGCAATCGCATCGACGTCTTTCTCGACACCACGCTTGCGCCCGGCTCCGGCGCGGCGTTGACGGTGAACGACGCCGGTCGCGAGACCGCGATCGTGCGCCTCGCCTATGAGGCGGGCCCTGCGGGTCGCCCGGAGCCGCGCACCGCTCTCACCGCGCTGCCAGCGAACCCGCTCCCCGAGCGCATGGATTTAGAGCATGCGCTCAAGCTCGACCTCGAGATCGGGACGTCGAGCGCCGGCGCGGCACTGTTCACCGTCAAGCGCGGCCGCGCCGTCATGCTGGGCTTTGTCAACCGCTCACCGGCGTCCTTCGCCATGCACGTGCACGGCCACCATTTCCGTCTGCTCGACCGCCTCGACGACGGCTGGAGGCCGTACTGGCTCGACACGCTGGTGGTCCCGGCGGGCCAGACCATGCGCATCGCCTTCGTCGCCGACAACGCCGGCAAGTGGCTGCTCCAGGGCACCGCGCTCGACGCCCGCGCCGCGCCGATGGCGCAATGGTTCGAGGGAACCGCGTAGGCGTCGTAGCCCGGATCGAGCGAAGCGCAATCCGGGGCGGCCGCGCCGGCGTCGAGGCCGCCCCCGGATTTCATCCGGGCTACGACATACAGCGCGGGCTTTCCCGGATTGCATCCGGGCTACGAAGAGATCAGCGTCGCCAGGACCTTCGGCAGCACCTCGGGCAGATCCTCGGCGATCAACCCGGCACCGGCGAGCGTGCCGGCTTCGCCGTGGAGCCACACCGCCGCGCAGGCAGCCTCGAAGGCCGGCATCCGCTGGGCCGTCAGCCCGGCGATCATGCCGGCGAGGACATCGCCGGATCCGGCGGTCGCGAGCCATGGCGATGCATTGTCGGCGATTGCGGCGCGTCCGTCGGGCGCCGCCACCACGGTGTCGGCGCCCTTGATCAGCACGACCGCCCGGCTGGTCGCTGCGGCGATCCGGGTGCGATCGAGTTTCGAAGCTTGTGCAAGGTTTTGTACGGATGCACTGAAAATCCGCGCGAACTCGCCCTCGTGCGGCGTCAGGATCGTCGCCGCGTCCGGCCTCGCCGCGATCGCGGAGAACAGCGCGGCCGGATCGTCGGCGAAGCTGGTCAGCGCATCGGCGTCGAGCACCACCGCGCGCTCGCCCGACAGCGCCGCCGCCACCAGCTCCCGCATCCCGGCGCCGACCCCGCCTCCCGGACCGAGCACGACGGCATTGATCCTCCGGTCGGACAGATGGTCCGTAAGCTCGCGCGCGCCGTCCACCGGCCGCACCATCACGGCGAGGCTCGCCGCCGCATTGACGGCCAGCGCATCGCGCGGCGACGCGATCGTCACCAGGCCGGCTCCCGCCCGCAGCGCGGCGCGGGCCGCCAGCCGCGCCGCACCGGTCTGCCACATCGGGCCGGACACCGCGACCGCGTGCCCGCGCGAATACTTGTGTCCGTCGATGCGCGGCACCGGAAGCACCCGGCGCCACAGCTCGGGCCGGTTGACGAATGTCCGCGGGGCGATCTTCTCGAGCACGCCGGGGCGGATGCCGATGTCGGCGACCCGCACCTTGCCGCAGTGCAGCCGTCCGGGCAGCAGCAGGTGGCCGGGCTTCAACCGGAAGAACGTCACGCTTTCGCGCGCCGTGACCGCCGCCCCCATCACGGCGCCGGTGGTGCCGTTGATGCCGCTCGGCAGATCCACGGCGACGACCGGCGCACCGCACCCGTTCATGGCCTCGATCATGGCGCGTGGCAGCCCGCCGACCGGCCGGTCGAGGCCGGCGCCGAACAGCGCATCGATGACCACTCCGGCGCCCGCCAGCTTGTCGGGCGCGGCCGGCTCGGCCTCGCCCTTGAAGCGGCGCGCGGCCTCGGCGGCGTCGCCCTTCAGGCTCGCGGCATCGCCGGCGAGCAGCATGCGGACCCGATAGCCCCGCTCGGCGAGGCAGCGTGCCGCCACGAAGCCGTCGCCGCCGTTGTTCCCAGGCCCCGCCACCACGGTGACCCGGGTGCCGAGCTGCTCCCGGGCGGCGACGGCGTCCGCCACCGCGCGGCCGGCGTTCTCCATCAGCGTCATGCCGGCGACCCCCGACGCCATCGTCAGGCGGTCGGCCTCGGCCATCTCGGCGTTGCTCAGGAGCTCGATCATCGCCCGGCCGACATTACCGTCGTGCCTGCCGGCCGACAACGCCGCGCACTCCTGTTGCGGCAACATGCGCCCAAGCTCGCCCAATAGTGCACCGATTCCGAAATTGGCATCGGACCAGTGCCCAACGCGGAAGCGGCCCGGCCGGCGCCTTGGACTCCTATGCACATAAAATAAGCATATTGGCTAATATCTCATCATTTCATCCGGAGAGGCCCGTCAGGCAACCACGGGGCCGGGGATCAACCCATTGGAAAGCAGCGGCTTTTCGCTGTTTCGCCGGCTTGGCACGGGACCTGCTATCCGGCGTGGCTGTCGTCCGTGGCTGTCGTCGTGCCGCAGTTGCCTCGATGATCGGGGGGAGAATTCAGCAGATGAAGAAAATCGAGGCGATCATCAAGCCGTTCAAACTCGATGAGGTGAAGGAGGCATTGCAGGAAGTCGGGCTTCAGGGAATTACGGTGACCGAGGCCAAGGGCTTCGGCCGGCAAAAAGGCCATACCGAGCTGTATCGCGGCGCCGAGTACGTGGTGGATTTCCTCCCCAAGGTCAAAATCGAAATTGTACTCGGCGATGACATGGTCGAAAAAGCCGTTGAGGCGATCCGCCGTGCCGCCCAGACCGGGCGGATCGGCGACGGGAAGATTTTCGTCTCCAACGTCGAAGAAGCCATTCGCATCCGCACGGGGGAATCTGGACTGGATGCCATTTGAACCGCGTATCCCGCCTGACATCTCCCTTCACGTCCAGTCTCGAGAAAGAGGTTTGCGCCCATGACGACCGCCAAAGATGTCCTGAAAATGATCAAGGACAACGACGTCAAGTACGTCGACTTCCGCTTCACCGATCCGCGTGGCAAGTGGCAGCACGTCACGTTCGACGTCAGCTTGATCGAAGAGGACACGTTCGCCGAGGGCCAGATGTTCGACGGCTCCTCGATCTCCGGGTGGAAGGCGATCAACGAGTCCGACATGAACCTGATGCCGGATCCGCAGACCGCCTGCATCGACCCGTTCTTCGCCGAGACAACGCTGGTGCTGGTGTGCGACGTGCTCGAGCCGCTGACCGGCGAGCCCTATAACCGCGATCCGCGCGGCATCGCCAAGAGAGCGGAAAGCCTGGTCAAGGCCTGGGGCATCGGCGACACCGTGTACTTCGGCCCCGAGGCCGAGTTCTTCGTGTTCGACGACGTGCGCTACAAGGCCGACCCGTACAATACCGGGTTCAAGCTCGACTCGATCGAGCTTCCGACCAATTCCGACACCGACTACGAGGGCGGCAATCTCGGCCACCGCGTCCGCACCAAGGCGGGCTACTTTCCGGTGCCGCCGCAGGACAGCGCCCAGGACATGCGCTCGGAAATGCTCGGCGCCATGGCGCGCATGGGCGCCAAGGTGGAGAAGCACCACCACGAGGTGGCGTCGGCCCAGCACGAGCTCGGCCTGAAGTTCTCGCCGCTCACCTACATGGCCGACATGATGCAGGTCTACAAGTACTGCATCCACCAGGTCGCCAA
>JBEKZK010000016.1:0-17318 GCA_049509935.1 Xanthobacteraceae bacterium
GACGAGGTTCGCAAGGCGGCGTTGATCATCAACTACGTCCCGAAGTCGGACCGCAAGCTCACGCAGCGGCAGCTCGAGCAGGACATCAACCGTGATCTGCAGGATATCCCCGACATCCGCTATTGGATGGTCGACGAGAACGGACTTCGCGCCATCTCGCGAATCGTGAGCGGCACCGATGCCGCCGTCGTCGAAAACGTGGCTGCCGAGCTGGCGACGCAGGTGCGGCGCATCCCGATCCTCGCCAACGTCGTATCGACCGCGGCGCTCGATCGCCCGGAGCTGCGTATCCGGCCGCGGGCCGATCTGGCGACCCGGCTCGGGGTATCGACCACCCAGCTGTCCGATACCATCCGCATCGCGACGATCGGCGACGTCGGACCGGCGCTGGCGAAATTCGTCGAGAGCGATCGGCAGGTGCCGATCCGGGTGCAGCTCGAGGACAGCGCACGCGCCGACCGACAGACGCTGGAGCGGCTGAAGGTTCCGACCCCGCGCGGGGGCGGCGTGCCGCTGCTCACGATCACCGACATGGAGTTCGGCCAGGGGCCGATCAGCGTCAATCGGTACGAGCGCAAGCGCCAGGCCAAAGTCGAGGCGGACCTGGTCGGCAACGCGGTGCTCAGCGAAGCCAACAAGCTGATCGAGGAGCTTCCGGTCTACAAGAACCATCCACCCGGCGTGAACATCCTGCTCTCGAACGACGCCGAGGAATTGCAGGAGCTGCAGACCGGGTTCGTCTCCGCCATGGGCTATGGCCTGGTGGTGGTCTTCGCCGTCCTGGTGCTGCTGTTCGGCAGCTTTCTCCAGCCGATCACCATTCTGTTCTCCCTGCCGCTGTCGATCGGCGGCGCCATTCTCGGACTGCTGCTCACCGGCCGGCCGCTCAGCGTGCCGGTGCTGATCGGCATCCTGATGCTGATGGGCATCGTGACCAAGAATGCGATCATGCTGGTCGACTTCGGGCTGGAATCGATGGCCAAGGGCATGGACCGCACGGCGGCGATCATCGATGCCGGCGAAAAGCGGGCGCGGCCGATCGTCATGACGACGGCGGCGATGGTCGCCGGCATGCTGCCGAGCGCGCTGGCGTTCGGCGATGGTGGCGAGTTCCGCTCTCCCATGGCGATCGCCGTCATGGGGGGACTGATCGTGTCGACCTTCCTGTCCCTGCTGTTCGTTCCCGCCCTCTTCACCCTGATGGACGACGTAGGGCGGATCCTCGGGTGGGTGTTCGGCCGCTTCGTCGGCAAGGCCGATGAGCCCCCACCGGCACCCGGCCACCATGTCCCCATGATCGACGCCGCGGCAGGCCCGCCGACGAGGTGAACGCGATGGACAACCGGCACAGGGTCGTGATCGGTCTGGTCGGCACGCAACGCCTGGGCGCGGCTCTGGCATGCGGCTATGCGCTGGTGGCTTGCCTGCCGGCGGCCACGGCGGCCGAGCCGAGCAGCGGTGCCGCGCCGTTGGCCATGTCGGTCACCGTGATCAAGGTTGCCCGGACGTGCTTTTCCGACGCCATCGAGATCCCCGGGACCCTCGTTCCGCGCGAGGACATCCTGATCAGACCGGAAAACGAAGGCCTGCACGTCACCCAGCTGTCGAGCGAGGAAGGCGACTATGTGAAGTCCGGCCAGGTGCTGGCCCGCCTGGCCCCGCCCGAGGGACAGTCCGGCGGCGCGTCGGACGTGACGGCGCCTGCCTCGGGGCTGATCACCCGCCGCGGTGCCCTGGTCGGTCAAACCGTGTCGCCGCGCGGCGAGCCGCTGTTCCGCCTCGTCGTCGGCGGCGACATCGAGCTGCAAGGCGATGTTCCGGCGCCGCGGATCGGCAAGATCGCCGCCGGGCAGACGGCGCGAATCCTCGTCCCCGGTGTCGGCGACTACAACGGCAAGGTCCGGACAGTCACGCCGGAGATCGATCCCCTCACCCAATCGGGTCGCGCGCGCATCACGGTCGGCAATGATGCCAAGTTGCGGATCGGGACGTTCGCACGGGCAACCGTCGTGGTGGGCACGAGCTGTGGCACCAGCGTTCCGCTGGCGGCGTTGCTGTTCGGCCCCGAGGGCCCGGTGGTCCAGGTCGTGCGCGACAATCGCGTCGAGACGCGACAGGTCCGGCTGGGCCTGCTCACGGGCGGGACTGCGGAGATTCTCGACGGACCTGGCGAAGGTGACATGATCGTCGCGCGGGCTGGCAGCTTCCTGCGCGAGGGGGATCGCGTCCGCACGGTTCTCCGCGCCGCGCCGGAGACCACCGGCCCGGACGGGAAATAAGGCATTGGTGGCGGCCCGTCGCCGGGCACAGGTCTCGCTCACACAGCGCGCAGGCCCGGACACGCCAAATGCGAGTTCCGGCCTGACGGGTGCCGAGAGCTCCGAACGATCAGTTCCCGCCGAAGCCGCCGAGCCCTCCGCCACCGCCGAGGCCCCCGAGATTGCTCATGTACGGCGTGATCGATCCCATATAGGGCTCGATCATCCCCATGTAGGGTTGGATCATGCCCATGTAGGGCTGCACCATGCCCATGAGCTGACCCATGCCGGCCATCGACAAGCCTCCGCGGTGCCGACGCGGTCGCGGCATGCTTGGCTCCGAATCGGCGACCTCGTAGCGATGACCCCTGCGCGTCGACGCCCCGATGTCGGCGGCGTCACCGCGGTGGCCGCGCATCGATCGGGTTGCTCGCCGGTCGCCACCGTCGGCGACAGTCTGCCGGCCGGACGATTCGTGTCGATCCATGGCGGTGCGGCACGCTTCGCTGAGATTGGCCCGGTTGCTTCGCATGCACGTCACGACACGTCCGACGTTGGGAAAATGCTGGCTGCACAGCCGGACAGCATCAGGTGTGCATGCCGCCCGCTCCGCCCTGGTGCCCAGCGCCAAGCTCTCGGTCGAGCCGAGAGCGAGCAGCGGAACGAAGAGCGCGGCGGTCCTGACGATCGTCAAACCAGGCCGCGCCGCCCTGTTCGCCAGCCTGATCACCAGTCTCGAGTCACTGTTGGCCACGATGTGATCTCCCTTGCCTGCCCGGCACCGGCGAACTGCGAGCCGTCATGCCGGATCGATCGCCCTCTCCCGATAGCGTCGATATCACACATCCGACCGTGATTTAAGTCACACCCGCAGCGCTCAGCCTGACGCGACGCGCGCGACTGCTGCCGCAACGGCAAGCGCAAGCCAGCTCGCGATCAGCACAACCCCGCCGGTTGGCGCCGCCATCGGGAACAAGCGGGTTCCCGCAAAGGCGCGAAGCGCGAGATCGCCGGCGAAAAGCGTGGAGCCGACCACGAAGCCGGTGAGCGCCACCATGCCGATGGGCCGCCAAATCAGTCCACGGTCGAGAACGATCACGCCGGACATGAGAGCCGATGCGTGGAACAGCAGCATGTAGCCGGCCCCGTCGAGCCTGATGGCGCCGCCAGCATGCGCCGACGCCGCGGCGAGCACCACTCCCGCGGCGCCCATCAGCCCGGCGAATCCGATCAATATGCTCATCGGCAGGACACCAGCGGGTGTCGGCCTTGCGGCCAAGCGAGACAACCGGGCCGACCCGCCGCCGACCGCTCGCCCGCTGGGATCAAGGCTGCCGCAACGAACAAGCCCCGGCGCAGCGGGGGGGCGTGCTGGCCGGGGCTCTCGATCCGAGACGATGATCGATCATCGTGGGGGGACACTGTCGATCACCGCTGCTGTAACCCCAACATAGATTTCTGCGCGGCGGGCGTCCAATCACGCCTGGTCACACCCGTGTGAGGACGCCGGACGGCCGATCGCGAACCCGTGCGGCGGCATCCGGGATGGCGGCGATCACCCTGCCGCCGGGCATCGCGGCAGTCCGCCTCGGTTCCGACCGCCGCGCGCAGCGCCACGCGACATCCAGCGCCCCTGATCCTCCTCGGCGGTGCAGTCCTTCACAACAGCGTGACGCGCGATGTCGCGTGCGTCGCACCACGGTCTCGAATGCCAGAGGCGTCCTGCCAGGAGCCGTCACCCAAACCTGTTTCACCCGGATCCAGACAAGCCGGAAGCCATTCGATGAGCGAGCCATCCACGTCCCAAAAAACGCGCGGCGATCAAGACTTCATCAACTATTTCGTGGGCCGCGATGAAACGTGTCGAGCCGTAGTACAGGTCGTGCGTCGAAAGCGATCGGCTGCCGACCTGTGCCAAAGCCGCGACGGCAAGATTGCCGCACTGCAGCAACGATTGTCGGGATGCAACTGTCACGCTGACGCCACAAACCAGCTATAGTACTTCTACTTGGGGTGGGACTGGGAGGCTGCCATGACGCTCGATGTCATCGAGACGACCCGCTCCGTTCGACCCTGGCGTTTCCAATCCTGCGGCCAATGCCGCGACTCGCTCGTCGGCCCAGAATGGTCCGAGCACGTCAGCGAGCAGTGCGTGCGTCATTTCTGGTCCTGCGATTCCTGCGGCCACCAGTTCACGACGACGGTTCGCCTGTCCTCGCAGGACTGACGGTTTGTGGTCTGACGCCGAGGCGTCACTGACCTGACCCTGCCGCGAGACGCGGTGCGCGCGATGAGCTGGCTCAGCGGCCTCCCTGGCGGTGCGATGGTGCTCTCCGCGGCAGTGCTGCTCGCGGTCGTCGCGCACCCGACGCCGAGCTACGCGGTCTGCAGTGTGTTGAGCCATCATCCGTGCATTCCGCGCCATGCCTTCTGCAGCGTGTTCAGCCATCACCCGTGCGGCGCTCCGTGCAGCGTGTTCCGCCGCCTGCCGTGCACGCCCGACATCGGATATCCGTTCGGCGAGACGCTCCAATTGACCATCGAAACCGGGTCGGACAGCGAGTCGGTCCCGGCGCCGGACGCTGCCGATGCCGAAGGCAAGCGGGCAGACGAGCTCTCCACGATCCGCGCCGTGTTTGCGGCGCTGCGCCGGTGCTGGGTGCCGCCCGAGAGGGATCGCGCGCATCCGGGAACGCAGCTGTCGGTGCGCCTGAGCTTCAAGCGCAACGGCGAAATGTTCGGTCAGCCACGGCTGACCTACATGACGCCCGGGACGTCGTCCGACGTCCGGCAGGTCTATTGGGACGCGATCTCGGAGTCGCTTCGGCGCTGCGTGCCCCTGCACTTCAGCACCGCCCTCGGCGGCGCGCTGGCCGGCCGCCCGATCGCGGTGCGCTTCGTCGATGCCAGGGAGCTGTGATCGGATGGCTCACGTTCCGGCAACCGGGATGTCCCCCTGACGCCAGCCGGCCTCGACACGCCGGCAAAAGTCCGCGAAGCAGCCGGCCTCGATCGCCTCGCGGGCGCCCTGCATCAGATGCTGGTAGTATGCGATGTTGACGGTGGACAGCAGTGTCCCCCCCAGCGTCTCCTTTGCTTTCATCAGGTGATGCAGGTAGGCGCGCGAGTAGTCGCGTGCCGCCGGACAGGCGCTCTCCGCGTCGAGCGGACGCGGGTCCTCGGCGTGCCGCGCGTTCTTGAGATTGATCGGACCGAACCGGGTGAAGGCGACGCCGTGACGGCCGTTGCGGGTCGGCATCACGCAGTCGAACATGTCGGTTCCGCGTGCGACAGCCTGCAGCAGATCGTCCGGCGTGCCGACCCCCATCAGATAGCGGGGACGCTCGCGCGGCAGCACCGGAGCGACCTCCTCGATCATGGCGAGCATCACGTCCTGCGGCTCGCCGACCGCCAGTCCTCCGACCGCGTAGCCGTCGAATCCGATGTCGACGAGTCCTCTCGCGCTGTCGACGCGGGCCGCTGCGTCGTCGCCGCCCTGCACGATGCCGAACAGCGCGCGGCCGGCGTCGGCGCCGGCGAAGGCCCGTTTGGAACGCTCGGCCCAGGCAAGCGACAGGCGAACGCCGCGCTCGATCTCGCTCGGCGTCGCCGGCAGCCTGACGCACTCGTCGAGCTGCATCGCGATGTCGGCGCCGAGCAGCGCCTGGATCTCGATCGCGCGCTCCGGCGTGAGCTCGACCGTGGCGCCGTCGAGATGCGAGCGGAAGGTCACGCCGTGCGGCGTGACCTGGCGCAGCGCCGCCAGCGACATCACCTGGAAGCCGCCGGAATCGGTAAGGATCGGATGGGGCCAACTCATGAAGCGATGCAGGCCACCGAGGCGGGCGACGCGCTCGGCCCCGGGGCGCAGCATCAGGTGATAGGTATTCGCCAGCACGATGTCGGCCCCGGCGGCCCGCACGTCCGCCGGCAGCATGCCCTTGATGGTCGCCTGGGTGCCCACCGGCATGAAGGCCGGCGTGCGAACGAGCCCATGCGGGGTCGTGATCTCGCCGCGCCGCGCCGCGCCGTCGGTCGCGATGACGCGGAACGCGAAGGCACCCGACATGGCTATTAGCCTTCTGCCCGGAACAGCAGGCAGGCGTCGCCATAGGAATAGAAGCGATAGCCGGCGCCGATCGCGTGCGCGTAGGCTCGATGCATGACGTCGAGACCGGCGAACGCCGCCACCAGCATGAACAGCGTCGATCGCGGCAGATGGAAATTGGTCATCATGACGTCGACCGCGCGGAACCGGTAACCCGGCGTCACGAACAGCGAGGTCGTGCCGCCAAAGGCCTTGATCGTACCGTCGAGGTCCGCGGCGCTTTCCAGGAGCCGGAGCGACGTCGAGCCGACGGCGACGACGCGGCCGCCCGTCCGCCGCGCGGCATTCAGCGCATCCGCGGTCTCGGCCGAGAGCTCTCCCCACTCCTCGTGCATCCGGTGTTCGGTCGTGTCCTCCGCCTTGACCGGCAGAAAGGTGCCGGCGCCGACATGGAGGGTCACCCGCCGAACGCCGATCCCTCGCCCCCGCAGGGCGGCGATCAGCGCCTCGGTGAAGTGCAGGCCGGCGGTCGGTGCGGCGACCGCGCCCTGGTGGGAGGCGAACATGGTCTGGTAGTCGTCGTGGTCCTGCGCGTCGGCGGCACGGCGCGACGCGATATAGGGCGGCAGCGGCAGCTCGCCACGCTCGGCGATCGCCTGCTCGAGCACCGGTCCGTGGAACGCGAAGGCGAGCGTCACCTCCCCGCCATCGCGCTTGTCCTCGACGGTGGCGTCGAGCTGCCCGAGGAAGCACACACGGCCTTCGGTGCCGAAGCGGACCACGTCGCCCACGGCGAGCCGCTTCGCTGGCCTCACGAAGGCGCGCCAGCGCGAGCCGTCGAGCCGGCGATGCAAGGTCGCCTCGATGCCGGGCTCGATGCCGGCCCGGCCGAGGCGCCGACCCCGCAGGAACGCCGGGATCACCTTGGTGTCGTTGACGACGATCTGGTCACCCGGGCGCAACAGGCCCGGCAGGCTGTGAACCACATCGTCGTCGAGCCGCGGCGGCGGGCCGGGGCGCACGACGAGCAGGCGCGCCGCATCGCGCGGCCGACGCGGCCGCAACGCGATGAGCTGCGGCGGCAGCTCGAAATCGAACTGATCGGTCCGCATCAGCCGGATCACCTCGCATTGCCGACCGCGGCCGGTGTTACTAGAACAAGCTCCCGGCCACTGGAACCCGGTCCTGGGCGAGAACGGGCTTTGTCGCAATCCTCGACGCCGCGCAAGACGACCGTCGTCATTCAGACCAAGCGGGGGATCGGCGACGTCATCTGGCATCTGCCGTTCATCCGGTCGATCGCGGCCGTGTCTCCCGGCGGCAGGGTGACGTTTCTGGCGGTGCCGTCGACGCACGCGGACCTCCTCCTGCGGGCGGAGCCGTGCGTCGCCCAGACCCTGTACTTCGAGAACCGGGGTTCGGAGCTCTCGCGCGGCCTTCACCTCATCCGCCTCACGGCACTGCTGCGGCGGCTTCGCTGCGACACCGTGTGGATCCTGGATCGCACCACGCGGGCAGCCTTCGCGGCCCTGGCGGCCGGCATTCCCAACCGGATCGGCGTCGGGCTCGGGCCGCAACGGTGGTTCATCACCAACGAGGGCATCCACCGGCGCCACTTTCACGACATGCCGATCGAATGGCTCGAGGCGCTGATGCGGGCGATGCAGGTCCCCTGCCCGGGCACCGAGCCGAACCTGCGCATTGCGCCGGAGGTCGTCGCATCCGTCGGCGAGCGATACGGTGCATATCCGCGGCCGTGGCTGGTGCTCGGGCTGGGCGGTTCGCACCCGGTCAAGGATTGGCCCTCGCCGCATTGGCTGGAGTTCATCGGCGAGCTGCGGCAGCGCACCGAGGGCACGGTTTTCCTGATCGGAGGGAGGGCTCAAGGCCCGCGAGCAGGCGAGCTGATCGCGCGCACCGCCGGAGCGGCGGCTGCCAACGTCTGCGATCTCGCTGTCGACGAGGCGGCGGCGCTGCTGCGGCACGCCGACGTCTTCATCGGTCCGGACTCCGGACCGATGAACCTGGCGGCCGCTGTGGGCACTCCGGCCTTCGGTCTGTTCGGCGCGACGACGGTGCTGAGCTATTCGCGGTTCATTCACGCCGTGGTGCCCGACGATGGGCGCCGCGCACCCGACGGCATGCAGCGCATATCGCCGCGTCGGGTGCTCGAGCGCGTCGAGCCCTATCTGTCCGTACCGTCCGCCGGCATCACCCGTCGGCCTTGATCCGCGCCGAGTTGATGCGGTCGGGATCGCTGACCGGCTCGCCGCGCTTGATCTTGTCGACGTTGTCCATGCCCTCGATCACGCTGCCCCAGACCGTGTACTGGCCGTTGAGCCACGGCGAGTCGGCAAAGCAGATGAAGAACTGGCTGTCGCCGGAATCCGGACTCTGCGACCGCGCCATCGAGACGGTGCCGCGCTTGTGCGGCTCACGGCTGAATTCGGCCTTGAGCTTCTGGCCGGAGCCCCCGGTGCCGGTGCCGCTCGGGCAGCCGGTCTGCGCCATGAAGCCGTCGATGACCCGGTGGAACACCAGGCCGTCGTAGAAACCCTCGCGCACCAGCTCCTTGATGCGGGCGACGTGCCTGGGCGCAAGATCCGGACGCAGGCCGACCACAACGGCCCCCTGCGTGGTATCGAGGATCAAGGTGTCTTCGTCGGTCATGCGTCTCATCCCTGATTGGTCTGTTGTCGGTGAAGCGGGCGGCCGCGTCCGCGGCCGAGCGCCGTCGTGAGATCACTCGATGGTGGCCCGCTTGATGAAATCGAGATTGGGGAAGACCTTGATGAGGTAGTCGTTGCCTTCCCGCTGCAGGCGCGACTGATCGGGACCTTGGCCGCGTGGGGCGCCCTCGCCGTACCCGCTGAACAACTGGTCGACCACGTCCATTCCGGCAACGATCTCGCCGAATGGCGCGAACCCTTGACCATCAAGTCTCGCATTGTCGGCAAAGTTGATGAACACTTGGCTGGTGCGCGAGTTCGGCCCCGAGGTCGCGAAGGTGATGCTGCCCCGCTTGTTACTCTGCTTGACCGGATCATCCTGGATCGTCGCCGCGCGCCACCCGGACGACACCTTGGGGTCGCCATTGACCCCGAACTGCACCATGAACCCCTTGATCACGCGAAAGAAACGGACGTCGTCGTAGAACCCGTTCTTGACCAGGTTGTAGAACCGGTCGGCGCCGATCGGCGCCCAGTCGCGGTGGACCTCGATGACCACCGCGCCCTTGCTCGTGTCGAATCGCACCTTGTAGACGTCGGGAGCCTTTTCGGTCAGCGCCGCAGGATTGAGGAGAGCTCCGGTCTGGCCGAACGCGGGCACGCCGAGCAGGCAGAGCGACAGCCCCAGCGCCGCGCCAAATGCAAATTCATGACCGGCATGCGCACTCCGGCATCGGGCATGTCCAGGCATCTCCCGTGTCCCAAGCATCAATCGCGTCCTTTCCGTGCTGCTGTGCAACGCGAGTTGCGTGTTGCGTCAGGTGCCCGCCTTGCCGGCAAACTTGGCCTTCAGCCGGGCCTCGACCGCGGCCGGAACGAAGCTCGACACGTCGCCTCCCATGGCGGCGATCTGGCGCACCAGGGTGGCGGTGATCGGACGGACAAGGGGAGACGCCGGCAGAAACACCGTCTGGATGTCTGGCGCCATCGCACCGTTCATGCCGACCATCTGCATTTCGTAGTCGAAATCGGTGCCGTCGCGCAGGCCGCGGATCAGTACGGTCGCCCCTTCGCGGCGCGCCGCATCGACCACCAGGTCGGCAAACGTCATGGTCCTGAGCTCGCAGCCGGCGGCCCTGGCGACCGGCCCGCACGCTTCCTCCAGCATCGCAAACCGCTCCGCGATCGCAAACAGCGGCGCCTTGCCGGGATGGATGCCGATCGCCAGCAACAGGCGATCGACGAGTCTGGCGGCCTGGCGCACGACGTCGAGGTGACCGTTGGTCACCGGGTCGAACGACCCGGCGTACAGGGCGATACGCGGCATGGGCGCGGTCTAGCCCGGGCGCCGAACCGCCGCAAGGCCGTCCGACGGCGCCATCCGGCGCGGGCCCGCCGTGGCCGACAAGGCGAGACCGCTCAGCGCATGATCGCGTGCTCAGACCTCGCTCTCGCCGTTCTCCTCGGTCAATCGCTCGACCGAGACGACCCTCTCCCGCTCGGCGGTGTTGAAAACGATCACACCCTGGGTCCGCCGTCCGACGATACGGATGCCGTTGACCGGACAGCGGATCAGCTGCCCGCCGTCGGTGACCAGCATGATGTGATCGCTCTCCTCGACCGGGAACGAGGCCACGATGCGGCCGTTGCGCTCGTTGACCTCCATCGCCACGATGCCTTTGCCGCCGCGTCCGGTGGCGCGGTACTCGAAGGATGACGTCCGCTTGCCGAACCCCTTTTCCGTGACGGTCAGGACGAACTGCTCGGCGGCGGACAGCTCGACATAGCGCTGCTCGCCGAGCTCGATGGCGTCGGATCCCTCCTCCGGCTCCGCCGCGCCCTCCTCGGTGATATCGTCGCCGGCGCCGCGGCGAACCGCGTTCGCGCGCTTGAGGTAGGTGACCCGCTCGTCGGCGGAGACGTCGACGTGCCGCAGGATGGTGAGCGAGATCACCTTGTTGCCGGGCTCCAGCGCGACGCCGCGCACGCCCATCGATGTCCGTCCCTGGAACACGCGGACGTCGGTGACCGGAAAACGGATGCATTGGCCGCCTTCGCTGGTCAGCATCACGTCGTCGGTCTCGCTGCAGATCTGCACGTCGACGATCGCCTCGCCCTCGTCGAGCTTCATCGCGATCATGCCGGAGCGGCGGACATCGACGAAATCCGACAGCTTGTTGCGCCGCACCGTGCCGCTGGTGGTGGCGAACATCACGTCGAGCGCCGCCCACGTCGCCTCGTCCTCGGGCAGCGGCATGATCGTGGTGATGCGCTCGCCCTGCTCGAGCGGCAGGATGTTGATCAGCGCCTTGCCTCGCGCCTGCGGGGCCGCCAGCGGCAGCCGCCACACCTTTTCCTTGTAGACCTGGCCGCGGGAGGAGAAGAACAGCACCGGCGCGTGGGTGGAGGCGACGAACAGCCGGCTCACGAAATCCTCGTCGCGGGTTTCCATGCCGGCGCGGCCCTTGCCGCCGCGTTTCTGCGCCCGATAGGTCGAGAGCGGCACGCGCTTGATGTAGCCGTGGTGGGATACGGTGACCACCATGTCCTCGCGCTGGATGAGGTCCTCGTCCTCGACCTCGCCCTCGCGGTCGACGATCACGGTGCGGCGCGGGGTCGCGAACTTCTCCTTCACGTCGCGCATCTCGTCCTTGACGATGGTCTGGATGCGCGCGCGCGAGCGCAGGATGTCGAGGTAGTCGGTGATCTCGGCGGCGAGCGTGTCGAGCTCGGCGGCGATCTCGTCACGGCCGAGTGCCGTCAGCCGCTGCAGACGCAGGTCGAGGATCGCGCGCGCCTGCTCGTTTGACAGCCGCGCCGTGCCGGCCTCCGAAACCCGGTGACGCGGATCGTCGATCAGCGCCATCAGCGACGCCACCGTCACCGCCGGCCACTCGCGCTCCATCAGGGTCTCGCGCGCGGTCTCCGGGTTGGGCGAGCTGCGGATGATGCGGATCACTTCATCGATGTTGGCGACCGCGATGGCGAGCCCGACCAGGATGTGCGCCCGGTCGCGGGCCTTGCGCAGCAGATACTTGGTGCGCCGCGATACCACCTCCTCGCGGAAGGCGAGAAAGGCCTGCAGCATGTCCTTCAGGTTCATCACCTGCGGCCGGCCGCCGTCGAGCGCCACCATGTTGGCGCCGAAAGTCGATTGCAGGGTGGTGAAGCGATGGAGCTGGTTGAGCACCACGTCCGGCACCGCGTCGCGCTTGAGCTCGACGACCACCCGGTAGCCGTCGCGGTCGGATTCGTCGCGCAGGTCGGCGATGCCGTCGATCTTCTTCTCGCGGACCAGCTCGCCGATCTTTTCCACCATCGAGGCCTTGTTCACCTGATAAGGGATTTCGGTGATGATGATCGCTTCGCGGTCCTTGCGGATGGTCTCGATCTCGGCCTTGCCGCGCATCACGATGGAGCCGCGGCCGAGATGGTAGGCGGCCCGGATGCCCGCGCGGCCCAGGATGATGCCGCCGGTGGGGAAATCCGGGCCCGGAATGATGGCGTTGAGCTCGTCGATGCCCAGCGTCGGGTCGGCGATCAGCGCCAAGCAGGCGTCGATCACCTCGCCGAGATTGTGCGGCGGGATGTTGGTTGCCATGCCGACCGCGATGCCGCCGGCGCCGTTGACCAGGAGGTTGGGGAAGCGCGCCGGCAGGACGACCGGCTCTTTCTCGTTTTCGTCGTAGTTCGGTACGAAATCGACCGTGTCCTTGTCGATGTCCTCGAGCAGCGCCAGCGCCGGTCGCGCCAGCCGCGATTCGGTGTAGCGCATCGCCGCCGGCGGGTCGCCATCGACCGAGCCGAAGTTCCCCTGCCCGTCGATCAGCGGCACGCGCATGGAAAAATCCTGCGCCATGCGCACCAGCGCGTCGTAGATCGCGCTATCGCCGTGCGGGTGATATTTGCCCATGACGTCGCCGACCGTGCGCGCGGACTTCGTATACTTCCGGTCGGGCAGCAGTCCGCTCTCGTGCATCGCAAACAGGATGCGTCGATGCACCGGCTTGAGGCCGTCGCGCACGTCGGGGAGCGCGCGCGCCACGATCACGCTCATGGCGTAATCGAGGTACGACCGCTTCATCTCCTCCGTGATCGACACGGGGCGCACATCCGAGGGACCGTGGCCCCCCGGATCGGGGTTCTCAACGTCTGACAAGGGCGAAATTCCGGATCCTGCTTCGACCGCAATCGTATACCCGATTCAATCCCCCAGGACCACCGCAAATCAGCGCCCCAGTGCCATTTTTTCTCGTTTACTTCCAATGAATTACGGCAAAATTGTCGCACCGTTCCGGCGCCCCGCGGGGGCGGCCGCACGGGCATCGGAGATCGCTTGCGCCGCGCCGCCGCGGGGGACTCGGCCGGCGACAGGTGCGGCGCGGGCGGCTCATGGACCGAACGCCACCTGGTGCATGATCCGGCCCGGCATGAAGGTGAACGCGCCGGCGATGACCAGGGCGCCGATGAACATCAGGGTCATGGTCAGACTGTGCGCCGATATCCGCTGGCGGTGGGCATGCATCACGCCGAGCGGCAGCATGACGAGCACGAAGATCGACAGCAGGTGGATCGGGCTCCACGGCCCCCACAGCCTGATCCCGTGGATGAAGAACGAGGCGAGGCTGACGGCGAGCATGAGCACGACCCAGACCCAGCCGATGGCGCGATGCGGAACGGTGCCCTTGGGCGCCGCCAGCTGCACGGCGCCGACCGCGAACGCCGCGATGGCCGCGAAGGCGTGGAACTGGATGACGGGCGACGCATCGAGCAACGGCGCAAGGGTCATGTCGGCCTCTGGGTTCGATCCTGCGTGCATGCCTGCTTGCATGTAAATGTAAATGTAAAATACATTTACATTGACTGGCAGGCCGTTGTCAAGCCGCATCCGTCGCGATCGATCACGATCGCGGAACGCGTTTCGACTTGGCGGGCTGTCGGTGGCGCGGCGCCGCCGTGGCCTTCGCGGGCTCCCTCACGGTCGCCGGGAACCCGATGCCGGCTCCCCTGATCAGGTTCATGACGCCCGAGCGGAGCAGGTCCTCCGGCGTTGCGCCTTCCTCGGAGGGCGGAAAGCCCGCCGCCCACAAGGTTGCGATTCCGTGCGACAGCGCCCACACCAGGAAGGCCAGGCGGCGCTGCTCACCGCCCTCGCCCGCTCCCGCTCCGATGATCCGTCCGACCGCTGCCTCGAGCGCCCCGAAGGTGACGACGTCGGCGTTGCTTCCAGCAGGCGCAGTCGTTGCCGGCCCGGGCATGAACATCGCGCCGTAGTATCCGGGTTCCTCGCGCGCGAACGCCAGATAGGCGTTGCCCATCCGCTCGAAGCCTTCCTGTGGCCCATGCCCGGCGCCCGCACCGGCGGCGATCATGCGGCGAGCGAACTCCTCGAAGCCGCGCCGGCGGATCTCGGCGACCAGCGCATCGCGATCCTTGAAGTGTCGATACGGCGCCGCCGGCGACACCCCGGCCATCCGCGCCGCCTCCACCAGGGTGAAGCCGGCGGGGCCACGCTCGGCGATCAATCCGCGCGCCGCCGCCACCAGCGCCTCGCGCAGGTTGCCGTGATGATATCCCTGCCGCCGCAACGATGCCTCGGTCCGCGATGCCATGTTGCGAGGTTTAACATTGCGGCTCGACCTTGTCACTCCGCACCACCCGACCTCACCAGCGCGCGTCGCGCGTCGCGAAGTCGGTCAATGGGGCGACTGAGGGATCCCGGGTCGTAATGGAACCGGCGGGCCGCCTACCCGCCCCGCTCGCGCGCGGCCTTGAAGCCGGCGACGAAGCGCGTGAGCGTGCGTGACATGGCACCGCGCGGCAGCATCACCTCGATCAGCGAGAACAGGCCGCGCCGCCCGACCGACTGCTCCAGCGCATCGCCCAGCTCGCGGCGCGTGCTCACGCGCCGGCCGTGCCCGCCGATCGACGCGGCGATGTCGGCAAAATGCCAGTCGTCGAGATCGTTGAACGCGGATTCCGGCTGGAATGCGCGGAGCATTTCCCAGCTGCAGTTGTTGAACAGCACCACGATCGGGTCGAGCCCGTAGCGCCGGCAGTTGCCGAGCTCCCAGCCGGTCATCTGAAACGCGCCGTCGCCGACCAGGACGAGGGGCCGCCGCCCGGTCGCCGCCGCCACACCGATGCCGGCCGGCACGCCGAAGCCCATGCCGGCGTAGTACCCGGGAGCCGCCAGCGCCGTGTTGTCGATCTCCATCGCGGTGAACAGGCAGTCGCCGATATCGGAGGTCATCGGCATGGCACCGTGGCGGTCGAACAGATCGTTGATCGCGGTCGCGATGTCGGACGGCGCGATCGGCGCGTCGTCCGCCTCCAGTCCGCGTGGATAGCTCGACGGTGCGCGCGGCCCGCTCGATCTCACCTTCGCGGGCCCGGCGCGCGCCAGCAGGGCCTCGACCACATCCTCGATCGGCAGATCCGGATAGACGTGATGACCGATCCGCACCTCGCGGTCGATGGCGAGCATCGTGCGCCGCGCGTCGAGCTGGCGTCCCGACAGCGCGAAGTTGGTGTCCGACAGGATGACACCGAGCAGCAGCAGCGCGTCGGCGTCCTCGACCAGCCGGGTCACCGCGGCATCGCCGGCGGCGCCCAGATAGGTCCCGCTCACGACGTCGGAGGCGCTCTCCAGCAGGCCCCGCCCCATGAAGGTGGTGACCACGGGAATCTCCAGCCGCCTGGCGAGCGCTGCCACCCGCTCCTCGGTGCCGTAGCGGCGGATCTCGACGTCGACGATGATCACCGGGGAGGTCGCGGCCGCGAGCTTGCGGAGGATTTCCTCGGCGCATTCGGCAAGCGCGCCGGCGTCGGCCGGCCGCCGCGGCAGCACCGGCACGATGTCGGTTTCGACCGACACCATGTCGCGGGGAAACTCGATATAGACCGGCAGCGAGCGCTCGCGGGCGCTGCGCAGCACCCGGGCGATTGCCTGCGGCGCGGCAGCCGGATCGGTCAGCACCGCCTGCTCGCAGGTGATCTCGCAGAACACCGCCAGCTGGGTGTCGACCGTGCGCGCCTGGTGATGCAGCGCAAAGCCGCTGGTGCGCTCGCGGGCGCCCGGCGCCCCGGCGATCACGACGACGGGCGAACGCTCCGCGTAGGCGCCGGCGACGGCGTTGACCAGATTGAACGCGCCGGCCCCGTAGGTGACCACCGCCACGCCGAGCCCGCTGTGATAGCGCGCCGCCGCATCTGCCGCGAAGCCGACCGCCGGCTCATGGCTCAGCGTGAAATGAGGCAGCAGACGGGATTCCTCGATGACCTTGAACAGCGGCAGGACGAAGTCGCCGGGGATGCCGAAGATCTCCCGGGCGCCGTGGTCCTTCAGGGCCTGCAGCAGCGCGAGCGCCAGAGTGGGCATGGCCTACATCCTCCTGAGCTTGCCGACGATGCCCAGGGGAAAGAAATAGACGCTGAGGATGAACAGGATGCCGAGCCAGAGCAGCCAGCGGTCGGGGTTCAGCAAGTCGGGCAGGAGTGGCATCCCCTCGGTCGCCCTGCTGGCGGCCCCGAGCAGCCCCTGCAGATAGCTCTCCGCCAGCAGCAGGATCGTGGCGCCGAGCACCGCGCCGTAGAGCGTGCCCATGCCGCCGATCACCACCATCAGCAGGATATCGAGCATGATGTCGAAGCTCAGCGTCACCGCCGGCCCGGTGTAGCGCAGCCACAGGGCGGCCAGCACGCCCGCCAGGGTGGCGACCGCCGCAGACAGGCAGTTCACGATCGAGCGGTAGAGGATCGTCCGATAGCCGAGCGCCTCGGCGCGGAACTCGTTTTCGCGGATTGCCTGGAGCACGCGGCCGAACGGCGAATTCACCACCCGGAGCATCGCCAGGAACAGCAGCAGGGACGCCGCGAACACCAGGTAGTAGGTCACGATCCGGCCGTTGATGGCGACGCCGAGCACGCTCGTCTGCAGCAGGCTGGTTCCGGGGCGCAGCAGCTCCGGCACCCGGAACGTGCGACCGTCCTCGCCACCTGTCAACCAGCTGAGCTGGGAGGCGAGAATCGAGAAGGCGCTCGCGACCGCGAGCGTGATCATGGCGAAGAAGATGGCGCGCACGCGCAACGAGAACAGCCCGATCACCAGCGCCAGCGCCGCCGCCAGCGCCACGCCCGCGGCGGTGCCCGATAACAAGGCGCCCCAGGTCGGCCCGATGGCGTAGAGCGCGAGCCCCGCACCGTAGCCGCCGATGCCGAAGAACATGGTATGAGCGAACGACACGATGCCGGTGTAGCCGAGCAGCAGATCGTAGCTCGCCGCGAGCACCACGAAATAGCAGATCTTCGCCGCCACGTTGAGCGACTGGGCGCCGGAAAACA
>JBEKZK010000160.1:0-8374 GCA_049509935.1 Xanthobacteraceae bacterium
AGGAGGGTTCGACCGTGTTATAAAACGGCACCCACAGCGTCGGGATCAATTGAACCAGCAGCAGCAGGTGCCATGGGCTCCACGTCCGATGCCGGTCATTGCTCATCTGCCTGTCCTCCGGCGGCATCCTAGGTTTCGCTGCCGGGGCCGTCCAGCCGGTCCACCCAACACATCGCGGTGAAGGGGGCGTGCTCGTCGCAGGTGCCTGAATTGGATCCTGCTGCGCAGATTTCCCGGAACCGGTGAGCGAGGCAAACTACGCGATCTCGTGCCCGACTCGCGGGCTCTTGCGGGATGGTCGCGAGGCGGCGCGCTAGGGGCCCGGAGGAGCGCCACTCGAGGGCGCGGGACCAAGCACGACCGATCCGGCACTTGCTGCACGCCTTGCCGTGCGAGTGGACGCGGCCCGACCCCTGATTGCGGCGCGCGAGCGGGGCGGAGGCGAAGACAGTGAACCCCCGCCCGGTAGCCGGACGCCTTGGCCGGTGTATCTGTCGGCACTGCGGCGGGACCAGATGAGGAAGAAGTCCCCGCTGCAAGCTCAGTTGGGGATTTTAGCCCTGCGACGGGGGCCAGGCGTCGCCGGCGCGTCATAGCCGCCACTCGCCTGCGCCTCGTCGGCCATGTTGGCGAGGGCCGCGCTACGCCCCTCATCACGGCGCTGACGATAAATCGCCAAGTCCTCGGCGCGCACGCGACGATGTGTGCCGACCTTTGTTGAGGGGATATCGCCCCGTTCGAGGAGCCGGACCATGTATTGCCGCGACACGTTCAAGATATCGGCAGACTGCTGACTGGTGAGCTCGTCGTCGCGCGCCAGAACCGCGACACCAGCCCCGCTGGCCATCATGCCGGCGGCGGTCTCGAGCACTTTGAGCAAGGACGGGGACAAATCGACGGACTCGCCGACCTCGTTGCTCACGGTGAACCGCGCGTGAACGCCACCCTGATGGAACAGAAGTGCCGACAGCCGCGCCGCCGTCTGGCGGTCGGCTGCTGACATCGCCACTGTCTTCGCTGGCAATTGGGAAGCGCCGGAAAGGCTCTTGCTGGCGGACTGAGAGTTGGACATAGAGATCATATGGCGGATATTCGCTACGAACGCAACCTCCCCCTTCCAGCCATCCCTGGACAGCACAGGAGGAGAGATCGAGCACCGCAGGACCCGAGGACACCAGCACAGAGCGAACTCCCACACCCCATTGAGGTGATGTCTTTTTTCGACCGACACCCGGGCAAAGACGACGACCTGCCGCCCGCGCCAACTGAGTCCAAGGCCGCGCTACCGCTGAAGCGCCCGATCAAATCGCGGCCCGAGCCGAAGGCGCCGGGATGATCCGTGCAGTCCTAGATGCCGACGTTCTCTATCCCCTGCCGCTTCGCGATACCCTGCTGTCAGCGGCCCACGAAGGCTGCTTCCAGCCGGTGTGGAGCGCCGAGATCTTGGACGAGATGATCCGCAACCTTCTGGCGGACGGGCGTATCAAACCGGCCGGAGCGACCGCCCTACGACGGGATCTCGACAAGCACTTCGAAGACGCATTGACCCGCGACTATCGTCCGCTAATCGCCAAGATGAAGAACCATCCGAAAGATCGCCATGTGGCCGCCTGCGCGGTTGCCGGTGAGGCGAACCTCATCGTCACCTCCAACGTCAGGGATTTCACACTTCTGCCCGACGGGATCGTCGCCGTGACCCCGGACGACTTCCTGCTGCGGCTGATGGCGGAAACGCCCGAACTGCTCCGGGCTGCCCTGGACGCCCAATCCGCGCGACTAAAGCGAAAACCCATGGATGTACCCGCCGTCCTTGGACTGCTTAGCATCGTTGCTCCGAAGTTTGTCGCCGCATGGTTGGCCGCCGAAGGTCGGCTGGCGCTCTGATCGCCCGGCTCGGCGGGGACTTCGCCGACCTCGAGAGCGAGCGCCGGCGGATCGGCTCGCAGGGCGAGCTGGAGGCGGTCGGCGCCTTGCGCGGCGCGATGCTCGATGCTGAGCAGCAATTGCTGAAAGTCAGCCCTTGATTGCCCAGAGAAACATCAATTAGATCAACATGTTATTTGGTGGAGCCAGGCGGAGTCGAACCGCCGACCTCTTGAATGCCATTCAAGCGCTCTCCCAACTGAGCTATGGCCCCTCCAGGGAAACGACGTCGGAGACTGATCGCAATCGGTGCACGAGTCGTCACAGTAGCAGGAACGCCGGCCCCGTGACCACCGAATACCTAAGCTTGCGGCATCACGTCTCCTCGTCGTCCTCCAGTCCGTCGCCGATGATGTCGGTGACGTCCTCGTCCTCCTCTTCCTCCGGCACGATGAACACGGCGTCGTCGATGGTCTCGTCGACCTCGACGTCGTCGACGCCTTCCGCCGCCGCCGCCTTGGTGCCCTCGGCCTCCTTGTCGGCCTCCTCGAGCGGCACGAACTCGGCCTCGGCGGTCTCGGCCACCAGCTCCTCGGCCGGCGCCGGCTCGCGCGCCGCCGCCGCCTCGATGCGGGCGCGCGCCGAGGTCGGCGGCACGAACACGGTGCTGCACCGCGGGCACACGATCGGGCTCTTGACGAGGTCGTAGAACTTCGCGCCGCAATTGCCGCACAGGCGCTTGGTGCCGAGCTCGGGCTTTGCCACCACGGGAATCCTTCCGCCGCCAAAAAGCGGTGCATCCCTTGGCTCCTCGGGACACGGCTGTCAATAGCGCTCGCGGGCGTCATCCGGGCGTCACTCGGGCATCAGGATGAGCGGATGACGCAGCGACGGCGCGCGTGGTAGGACCGCCCGGCCCGCAACCGGACGCCATCCCCGTGAGCCACCCATCACCCTCGGCCCTGACGGCCCGCCGCAGCCCGCCGCTTGCCGGCCGCGTCCGCGTGCCGGGCGACAAGTCGATCTCCCACCGGGCGCTCATTCTCGGCGCGCTCGCGGTCGGCGAGACGTCGATCACCGGGCTGCTCGAGGGCGAGGACGTGGTCGGCACCGCGGCGGCGATGCGCGCGCTCGGCGCCGTGGTGGAGCGCACCGGCGACGGCGCCTGGCGGGTCCACGGCGTCGGCGTCGGCGGCCTGCGCACGCCGGCAAACGCGCTCGACTTCGGCAATTCCGGCACCGGATGCCGGCTGGTGATGGGCGCGGTCGGCGGCTGCCCGATCACGGTGACGTTCGACGGCGACGCCTCGCTGCGCAAGCGGCCGATGCGCCGGGTGCTCGATCCGCTGGAGCGCATGGGCGCCCGCGCGCTGAGCGAAAGCCCGGGCGGCCGTCTGCCGCTGACCTTGCGCGGCGCCACCGACCCGCTCCCCATCGTATACGAGCCGCCGGCGGCGTCCGCCCAGCTCAAGTCCGCGGTGCTGCTGGCCGGGCTCGCGGCGCCGGGCGAGACGTCCGTGCTCGAGGCCGAGGCGACGCGCGATCACACCGAGCGCATGCTGCGCCACTTCGGCGCCGAGGTCCGGGTCGAGCCGCTCGGCGCCCACGGCCGCCGCATCACCCTGGTCGGCCAGCCCGAGCTCGAGCCGGCGGCGGTCGCGGTTCCGGCCGATCCGTCCTCGGCGGCGTTCCCGCTGGTCGCCGCCCTGATCGTGCCGAGGTCGGACATCGTGATCGAAAGCCTGATGACCAACCCGCTGCGCACCGGCCTCATCACCACGCTCGCCGAGATGGGCGCATCGATCGTGCTCGACAATCGGCGCCAGGACGGCGGCGAGGAGGTGGCCGACGTGCGGGTGCGGGCTTCATCGCTCGCCGGCGTCGACGTGCCGCCCGAGCGGGCGCCATCGATGATCGACGAATACCCGGTGCTGGCGGTGGCGGCGGCGTTCGCCGAAGGCACCACCCGGATGCGCGGCCTCAACGAGCTGCGGGTGAAGGAATCCGATCGGCTGGCGGCGACGGCGCATGGATTGCGGGCGTGCGGCGTCGACTGCGCGATCGAGGGCGACGACCTCGTCGTCCACGGCGGCGGCCGCGCCCGCGGCGGCGGCACGGTCGAGACCCACATGGATCACCGCATCGCCATGGCGTTCCTGGTGATGGGGCTCGCCAGCGAGGCGCCGGTGCGGATCGACGACAGCACGTTCATCGCCACCAGCTTTCCGGATTTCGTCCCGATGATGCGGCGGCTCGGCGCCGAGCTCTCATGATCATCGCCATCGACGGTCCGGCTGCGTCCGGCAAAGGCACGCTGGCGAAACGGCTGGCCGCCCATTTCGGGCTGCGCCATCTCGACACCGGGCTGATCTACCGCGCCGTGGCCAAGGCCCTGACCGATGCCGGCGATCCGCTCGACGACCGCGCGCGGGCGCTCGCCGCAGCGGCGGCGCTCGACGTCGGTCGCCTCGACGAGGCGGCGCTCAAGGGCCACGCGATGGGCGAGGCCGCCTCAGTCGTCGCGGCGATCCCCGAGGTGCGCGACGCGCTGGTCGAGCTGCAGCGCGACTTTGCCCGGCAGCCGCCCGGCGCCGTGCTCGACGGCCGCGACATCGGCACCGTGATCGCGCCCTGGGCGGATGTGAAGATCTTCCTGGTCGCAGCGCCCGAGGAGCGCGCCCGGCGCCGCGCAGCCGAGCTTCGCGCGCATGGCATGGCGGTTAACGAAACCTCGATCCTCGCCGACATCCGGCGGCGCGACGAGCGCGACCGCAATCGCACGGTGGCGCCGCTGCAGCCGGCCGCCAATGCGCACTTGCTCGACACCACGCATTTGGATATAGACGCGGCGGTCCGGGCTGCCGTCGACATCGTCAAGGCTGCTCGAGCGGGTTAGCGCATCGTTTCAGCGAATTGGCGTTTCGGCGAAGTGGATGCCGGCTCGCCGGAGCATGCGCAACGATCATGACGCTGTGCCCTTTCGCCGAATTCCGCCGAGCGGATGCCGGTGATGGAGCATGGCGCCCTTTCGGCGTTACAGCGCCGATCGAGCGTCGTCGTCCCGCTCATCCCGCAGCCCAAAGGGCCGTGGCACCCGGCAGAACCATCGTCCCGACCGTTCGGTTGATCGGGCCGGCCCGCCAACAATTCTGGCGGCAGCCGAGGGCTGCGGGGCCCTTGGCCCGAACGGTCGAGGCGGACGCAACACGAGCCGCCGGTCCACCCGTTTAGGAGATTTCATGGCCGCCACCGCCGTTGCTGCCGCGCCATCGCGCGAGGATTTTGCCAAGCTGCTCGACGAGTCGTTCCACACCGGCAATCTGCAGGAAGGCTCCGTCATCCACGGCACCGTCGTGGGCATCGAGAAGGACCTCGCGGTCATCGATGTCGGGCTGAAGACCGAAGGCCGCGTACCGCTGCGCGAATTCGCCGGTCCGGGCCGCCAGAACGAGCTGAAGATCGGCGACACCGTCGAGGTCTATCTCGAGCGCGTCGAGAACGCGCTCGGCGAAGCGGTGCTGTCGCGCGACAAGGCGCGCCGCGAGGAGAGCTGGGGCCGGCTGGAAAAGGCGTTCCAGGGCAACGAGAAGGTCCAGGGCGTCATCTTCAACCAGGTCAAGGGCGGCTTCACGGTCGATCTCGACGGGGCGGTGGCGTTCCTGCCGCGCAGCCAAGTCGACATCCGGCCGATCCGCGACGTCACCCCACTGATGAACGTGCCGCAGCCGTTCCAGATCCTGAAGATGGATCGCCGCCGCGGCAACATCGTGGTGTCGCGGCGCACCGTGCTGGAGGAGACCCGGGCCGAGCAGCGCCAGGAGCTGGTGCAGAACCTCGAGGAGGGCCAGGTCATCGACGGCGTGGTGAAGAACATCACCGACTACGGCGCCTTCGTCGATCTCGGCGGCATCGACGGCCTGCTGCACGTCACCGACATCGCCTGGCGCCGGGTCAATCACCCGACCGAGGTGCTCAATATCGGCCAGCAGGTGAAGGTCAAGATCATCAAGATCAACCACGAGACCCACCGCATCTCGCTCGGCATGAAGCAGCTGCTCGACGACCCGTGGCAGGGCATCGAGGCCAAGTTCCCGGTGGGCACGCGGTTCAAGGGCCGGGTCACCAACATCACCGACTATGGCGCCTTCGTCGAGCTCGAGCCCGGCATCGAGGGGCTGATCCACGTCTCCGAGATGTCGTGGACCAAGAAGAACGTGCATCCCGGAAAGATCGTCTCCACCTCCCAGGAGGTCGAGGTGCAGATTCTCGAGGTCGATCCGGTCAAGCGCCGCATCTCGCTCGGTCTCAAGCAGACCATGCGCAATCCGTGGGAATCCTTCGTCGAAAAGTATCCGTCCGGCTCGGTGATCGAGGGCGAGGTCAAGAACAAGACCGAGTTCGGCCTTTTTCTCGGCCTCGACGGCGACGTCGACGGCATGGTGCATCTGTCCGACCTCGACTGGAAGCGGCCGGGCGAGCAGGTCATCGAGGAGTTCAAGAAGGGCGACCACGTCAAGGCGGTGGTGCTCGACGTCGACGTCGACAAGGAGCGCATCTCGCTCGGCATCAAGCAGATGCAGGCCGATCCGTTCGCCGAGGCCGGCGATCTCAAGAAGGGCGCGGTGGTCACCGGCGAGGTGACCGAGGTGAAGGAATCCGGCATCGACGTGCAGATCGTCGGCACCGACTTCTCCGCCTTCATCAAGCGCTCCGAGCTCGCTCGCGACCGCTCCGAGCAGCGGCCGGAGCGCTTCGCGGTCGGCCAGAAGGTCGACGCCCGCGTCACCCAGTTCGACCGTCGTGCCCGCAAGGTGGCGCTGTCGATCAAGGCGCTGGAAGTGGCCGAAGAGAAGGAGGCGATCGCCCAGTACGGCTCGTCGGATTCGGGGGCCTCGCTCGGCGACATTCTCGGCGCCGCGCTCAAGCGGGCGGGCGACAAGAAGGACTGATCCTCCCGGCACAGCCCTTGCGCGTCCCTCGCCCCGCATGCGGGGCGAGGGCGAGCGAGGCGCCGGGCGCCCGCGAACAATCTTGGAGGTGAGCCATGTCGCTCGATGCCGACGCGATCGTCGACCGCCGCCGGATGCGGCGCAAGCTCACGTTCTGGCGGGTGGTGGCGGTGCTCGTCGCGATCGGCGCCGTGGTGGTGGTCGCCGTGTCTCTGGGCGGCTCCGGCGGCGGCCTCGCCGAGCCGGGCGGCGCCTACATTGCGCGCGTGACCATCCAGGGCATCATCCTCGGTGACAAGGACCGGGTCGAGGCGCTCGAACGCCTGTCGACGTCGCACGCCCGCGCCGTGATCGTCCAGGTCGACAGCCCGGGCGGGACCACCGCCGGTGCCGAGCAGCTCTACGACGCGCTGCGCCTGGTCGCCGACAAGAAGCCGACCGTCGTGGTGGTCGGCGGGCTCGCGGCATCCGGCGGCTACATCGCGGCGATGTCGGCCGACCACATCGTCTCCCAGGACACCTCGCTGGTCGGCTCCATCGGCGTGCTGTTTCAGTACCCCAACGTGGCGGACCTGCTGGGCAAGATCGGCGTCAAGGTCGAGGAGATCAAGTCGTCGCCGCTCAAGGCCTCGCCCAATGGTTTCGAGCCGACCAGCCCCGAAGCGCGCGCCGCGATCGAGGCGATCGTCAAGGATTCGTACGACTGGTTCCGCAACATTGTGAAGACTCGCCGTCAGCTCGACGACGCGGCCCTCGATCGCGTCGCCGACGGCCGCGTGTTCACCGGCCGGCAGGGCGTCGGGCTCAAGCTGGTCGACGAGATCGGCAACGAGAAGACTGCGATCGACTGGCTCGCCAAGGAAAAAGGCGTCGATCCCAAGCTCAAGGTGCGGGACTGGCAGCTCAAGTCGCGCTTCTCCGAGCTGTCGTTCCTGCACGTCCTGGTCGCCGCCGGCCTCGACGCCGTGGGGCTTCCGCAGGTTGCGCGCCGCATCCTGGACATGAGCACCGTGCAGGCCGTCGGGCGCCTCAACCTTGACGGTCTTCTGGCCCTTTGGCACCCTTCCACCACCAACTGAACGCGGCGCGGAGGGCGCCAACACTGAGGCAACACGACAAGGAACGTGCGAAGGTGACGATCGAGGGGGAACGTCTGTTGGCGAGAGGTGGGGGCAAGTCGATGATCAAGAGCGAGCTCGTGCAGCGCATCGCGGCACAGAACCCGCATCTCTATCAGCGCGACGTCGAGAACATCGTCAACGCCATCCTGGGCGAGATCATCGCCGCCATGGCGCGCGGCGACCGGGTCGAGCTGCGCGGCTTCGGAGCCTTCTCGGTCAAGCATCGGCCGGCGCGCTCCGGGCGCAACCCGCGCACCGGCGCCCATGTGTCGGTCGACAGGAAGTCGGTGCCGTTCTTCAAGACCGGCAAGGAAATGCGCGAGCGGCTCAACCAACCTGCCCCGTGAGGCGCCTCATCCGTTCGTCCCCGCGGACGCGGGGACCCAGGCCTTGCCCAAGTCAGAGGGCGTGCGATTTGGCAAAGGCTGGATTCCCGCGTCC
>JBEKZK010000161.1:0-8327 GCA_049509935.1 Xanthobacteraceae bacterium
TTTGCCGGCAAGAATCGCCATCATCGGGTCGTGCCGCAAGTCGTCGTGGTCGATCAGATCCTCGTAGCCGAGCGCTATGCCGAACACCCGCTGCCCAACAAGCGTCGCGACCTCGTGCTCGATCAAGTCCTGACGCCGCTCGTCATGAAAGCACGCGGCAAACCGAGATACCATTCCGATCGCGCGGTCGGCCTCTTTCAGAAGCAACGCTCCGGCATCCGACGTGATCGATCCGCCGTCGAACGCCGCGATCACATCGCGCCCTTCAACGGGTGTGAATCCAAAGAAATCCGGGGTACACTCTGTCGGCATCGGGGCGCTCCGCGAGTCGGCGTTAAATCGTTGTGGCACAACAATTTTCGCTGATTCGCTGCCCCGATGCACCTATGAGTGTGAGAAATCCAGGTTAGTCCTGTGGCACCTTTCGGACCTGACAGGCCGGACTGACGATGTCCGCTGATCGGCGTCAAGGTTGAGAGATGTGATCGGTGATTTTTAGCGCACCAGCGAAGGTGATGGGTTTTGCGATGGGCTCAGCCCATCCTGCGCGCTGGGTAGCCTTCATTGTTCTTTTTTGCGTGACCGCGCCGTGTGAAAGGGCTTATGCGATGAACGATCTTCCGGATCTCATACAAGACGCTGTCGTCCACTGGTGGTCGCCGACCGCCCCGGACAGCGAAGAGTTTGAATTGCCTTCGGGCACAAAGACCTGCTCGCGGCTCAAAGTGCGGTTCGTTGAGGAAATTATCTGGGTGGCTGCGCGTGTAGGTCCCGGGTATCCGGGCTACGCGAGTTTTCTTGTCGAAGACAATTTCGGCAATCAGCAATATCCCAGCGACGAAATCATAAAAGCTTCCTTTTACACCGGATACAATGACATTCATCTTGGCTGGTCAGAAATAAACAGAAAAATGGGTCAGAATGATTGGTGGTTTCAGGATCGCAACGACGCAAATCTTGTTCTTCTGTTCCGTGTGGGTGATCGGCCCGAGACCCACGTCTCGTATTATGTGTGTGCCTTCAAAGAAGGTGAACATGTTCTATTATCGTATTTTTTAAAGAGGTTGCCGCGGTTTCCATGGAAACGCTCAGGCTTCGACTGGATCGACAACGGGCCGCTATAGCGATCCTGAGGGAGGCCAGTGTGATCAAATCGAGAAATGCTGACGTCGAGGCTGTTGCGGTGAGCGCCGTCGAGGGCAAGCCGATGTATGGCGGCGATATGTTCGTCAAGCCGCTTATCAAGGGTGACGAGATGACATTCCTCGAGATCCATTGTGCGGCGGGAGTCGGCGCCCCACTTCACACTCAAACGCACGAATCGATTGCGTACGTTGTGAAGGGCAAAGTGAAATCGACTGTCGGCTCGGAGGAATTCATCATGGGGGCTGGCGATGTTTGCCGGCACCCCAAAGGTGTCCTCCACGGATTGGAGGCCATCGAAGACTCAGTTGTAGTCGAGACTAAATCGCCGGCGCCCGAGATCGGCGCCTTCTTCGCGATGCGAAAATGAGGACCGGCCGCGCCGATGACCTGATCGAGTGAATCGTCCGGCTTCCGCTATTTGCACGACTCGGCCGAATGCTGCAGCGCAGCAATCCGCCGGCAGTTTGAGGTCGAGCGGACCCATCCCGGACGCCATCGAACCGACGCGAATGACCCCGAGCGGACATTCAGCCGCTTGAACCTACGCCGCAAACTGCCTGCGGTCGGCCTCGGACAACAAGGTAAGGGCGACGGTGCAGTTGCCAGAGTTCAAGTACAAGAGGTTCTCCCGATGATGTCCGGCCGCGCCTACGCGATCCGTCTGGCGCAGGTGGTGTCCATATTTGCTGTCGTGATCCCGGCCCTCGCGGTGGCCGTGCTCTACGCCATTTGGACCACGCACGACGGTGACGGCATCGGCATCTTCTTCGAGTTCGTCATTATGTTCGTCGGTGGCCTGCTGTGGCTGCTGTGCTTTGCGGGTGCGCTGTGGCGAACCGTCTATCGGCGCACGCGGACCATCGGGCTGCCGTTCTGGGTGTCGCTGCTAGTGTTGATCCTGCTGGCGGAGGAGGACTGGCGGTCTTTAAGACCGGAAGGGGCATGCAGGAACCGACGGAAAATTAGAGTGGCTCCGGTGCTTTAGACAAAAATTTCCGCCTTGCAAAGTGGATCGTCGACCGTCGTTAAGCTGCCGTGCGGGGCGGCGGCGGGTCGAAGTAGGCTTGATAGGGGGTGCGGCACTCAAGTGATGGATGAGGTCATCTTGCGACTTGGTGTGTGCACCAAAACTGGGACTTTCGGCAGGCGACGTGGCGCTGCCTGCGTCAGGACCGTTTCCTGATTCGGGACCAACGACACGGGCGGAACGATCAGGCTGCCATTCAGGGCGACCGCGAAGGCATGGATGCCACGCACGATGTCGACGCTTTTGCGATTTGAAATCTCGGTCGCAGGGACGGCGAAGCCATTTTCGAAGGGCAACTGCGTCCATGTCGGCGACAGCAGCAGCGGCCGGTCCGCCATGAAGATCGACCACGCCCGCGCGATGCCATCGCGCTCCGTCATCAGACGCGACCACCCTGCCGTGTCGGCCACCGGCGGCACGGCCTGCATGAAATTGTGGGTGCGCACCCAGCAACACGCGCAGACAAAGACGTACATCCGCGACACGACCGGCCATCGGACGCTGCACGTTCATAAGTTGCACAGCAAGCAATCGGTCGGCCGGCATGAAGCCTGCGTCGGGGACGCGGCCGGCAGAGGGACGAATCGATGCGATCCCGCATGCATTGGCCGGATTGCGCAGCGAGCCGCCGGTATCGTTGCCCAGCCCGAGCGGACTCATGCCGGTGGCGAGAGCGGCGGCTTCGCCACCGCTGGATCCGCCGGCGGTCCGATCGGGATCCCAGGGATTTCGCGTGAGACCGTAAAGCGTGCTGACGGTGTGAGTGCGCAGCGCCATGTCCGGCAGATTGGTGCGGCCGATCGGTATCGCGCCGGCCGCGCGCATGCGCTCGACGATCGGTGCATCCGCTGGCGGCACGGCGTGTGCCAACGCCGGCACCCCCCAGGTCGTGGGCAGGCCGGCCAGATCGATATTTTCCTTCACCGTGAAGGGAACGCCATGCAGGGGCCCGACCGCCTCGCCGGCGGCGATCTTCCGGTCGGCCGAGACGGCGCCGGCGCGGGCCTCGTCGGCCATGACCCGGACCACGGCGTTGAGAGCGGGATTTGCCGCATCGATGCGAGCCAGATGCGCATCGACCACTTCTACCGAGCTCAGCTCCCGACGCGCAATCCGCTGCGCCAGATCAGTCGCCGGGAGTTGCAAATCTCGCTCATAAAGCAGCTCCTGTTTTCGAGAATCGTCTCATCGGCGCGCTTCCTCGGCGCGCGGCCCATTTGCCACAATTCGCTCAGCGTTGCACATTACCGATGAGGACTCCCGCGAATATTCTCACGGCACCCCTTGCCGGCTGGCGGGAACTCTCGCTTGAAGGTCGCCCTCGGCTCGTTACAATTGGCAAACTCACGGCCAACGATCCAAAAAGGACCCCCGTGATGATTCTTAGTCGTATCCTTTTGATTGCGGGATCTTATCTATGCGCCTGCCTCGCGGCAGGCTCTACGATTTCGCTGCTTTTCGTAGGCCTCATCCTGTCACATGGTTCATTCGATCTGATCAGTCCGCCGGCGCTGAAGGCTCTCGCAGCAGCGATTGCAGTCTCGAGCGGATTCGGTGCGGTTCTCGGTCTCCTGCCCGCGCTTCCCGCCATTGTTTATTCGGAGCGACGCGGTGTGCGCTCTTTCTGGTTCTACACGTATGGAGGCTCAATGATCGGACTCCTGAGCTATTCTCTGTTCCTGGGTGCATTTACGCGACCTGAACCAGATGAGGTTTTTCGTGGTTTCACGTTTCCTCATGTGGGAGTGTGGCTCATGGTGGCGTGCGCAGGCTTTTTGGCCGGCCTCGTCTACTGGCTCATGGCGGGCCGCAGTGCTGCGGTTTCGCCGCTCAGGCGCCGCGCTGCCGCGGTTTGAAGTGGTCGAATCGGCTGGTTAGCGCCCAAAGTCCCCCGCCGGTCACGATCCGGGTACGGACAGTACTGAAGCTGTTCCAGCAAGCGAGGCCGCCGTGCGCCCGCAGGACGTTTCCCGACAGGTCGCTGATGGCTTTCCATCCAGTGGACTTTCGCGGAGGTCGCCTTTGGCTACGGCCGCATTCGCCGCGATCGCGCGTGCCTGCTCGAGGGCACGGCGCGTCGGACGGTTCGCGACATTCACGCGCGCGAGCTCGAGCGCCCGCCTTCTGTCGTTGCCGCTGCCGGCGTAGAACTCCGCCGCATGATCGGCAAAGGCGAGCAGATGTCTGCGCAGAAGCTGTTCGAAGCCGCGCAGTGCAGCGTCGAACTGTGTCCTCGCCTCGTCGAGCCTCTCCTGCGCGATCAGCACGTCGGCGAGACGCCACCGGACCTCCGGATCCGGGCTCGACAGCGCTCGCACCAGCAGCGCTTCGGCGTCCTCGGTCTGGCCTCGGCTCGCGTAGATCTCCGCAAGATGCACACGCGCTTTCACATAGCCCGGCAAGTACGCAATCGCGCGGCGATACCAGAGCGTCGCGAGATTCGGGTCGGGCACGGGCACGAGCTCTCCCCACAGCATGCCGAGCTGAAAGCAGACCCACGCCAGCGGGAACGGCGAAATGTCGTGGTACAAGGAAAACGCCTGCCGATAGACGGCGTCCGCCTCGGCGAAGAGCTCGATATCGGCAAGCACGGCGGCGAGAGGAACCAGATCTTCGAGCCGGCCGTTCGCGGTGGCGATCCGACGACGCGCGGCGAGCACCGCATCGAGATCCACGCCACATGCCTGATCGATGCTCAACGAGTGGCGCTCGATCTCCTCGCGAGGTGCGCCCATCAGGGCCGCACGCGCGAGGTGGTCGCGTGCATCTTCGAAGCGATGCACCGTCGAAGCAACCTCGGCATGGACGAGCTCGGCGTGAAACGAATCATCCGCGAGCCCAAATTGCGATGCGAGCGCATCCAGACGGTCGAGTGCGTCGAGATCGCCGAGGAATTGCGCGGACAGCCGTTCCTTGTCGACAATCCCCTCGGCAATGCCCGGGCGGCGCGGGTCTTGCGCGAAACTTGCCCATGCGCGACGGCGAGCGCTCTTCAGGTTGATCGCGGCAATCTCTCCGTCGGTCGCGCGCGGCAGGTCAGGCTGAGCGAGCGTCGTCAAAGTGGAACTCCGAAGCGAATTTTCAGGCTCCCGAGGCCCGTCTCGACCAATCTCGACACCATGGTCCGGACGACGATGTCGGGTTGGTTGTTGGCCAGGAAATCAACGCGCCATTCGGCGACTGAACCGCTTGCCTTCGGCTTGACATCTATCACGCCGGCGTAGTGCGAGGCTGGAACCCCCGACACCAGCGTATAACGATAGGATCGCTTCGTGTTGTCGACTTCCGCCAAGCGTTCGACGATTTCCCTGCCGTCGCGCGTTTCGAGCCTGCGGAGTTGACCCAATCCTTCGCCGATCAAGCGGGCTCGTGCCACTGCCGGATGCCATTGGAGATTGAACTGGCCGATCACCGACCACACGTCATCGGGCGGCGCCGCGAGCTCGACCGAGGCCGCGACGGTCTGCATTTCGGTGTTCGGCGTGGCGAGGTACGGAAACACTTTCATCCCGGGCTTCGTTGCTCCGGTCGCGCCACCCTGGAGGAACTCGCGATCGTGATTGACGAGCCAGGTGAGCAGGATGTCGATGACGTTCGCGTCGACCGTGCGGCCGCCGCCCGTCTGATAGGGGCGGCCGCAAAGCGTGCTCTTCTCGATCTCGAGGTGGCTGTCGTCGGTGATCGGCTTTGCAACATCGAACAGTAGAAAGTCGTCGAGGAAGACATTCGCGTTGGCGGCGAGCGCCTGCGAATCCCAGTCGACCTCGTCGTCGCGCATATCCCAGTCGGCGAAACTGTCCTTCAGGCGCTGCAGGAACATCGGCTGCAGCGCCTTCGTGATTGCGAACGGTGTCTGCTGGTTCCACAAGTCGCGCAAATCGTCCGCCCCCGACAGCGCAGGATTGCTGAGCCGTATGTTGGTCTGCTCGGGGCGTCCGACCCAGTCGATGCGCGCGACGGGATGGGCGACCAGGCCTCCCGGCTGCGGGATCGGGACGGTCTCGGCGATCACGCCGAACAACGAACCCTTCGTGGGGGCGAGCACGCGGCGCGTATCAACCTCCACGACGATGCAGAGCACGTTGTCGTTTTGCAGCAGATTTGGAACTTTCTTGAGGTGCAGGACGGTCCAGGCGAGGAAGAACGGGTCCGAACGCAGTCCGGCGAACACGCGGACATCGTCCTCCGGCGCCGCCGCCCCCTTCTCGTCGTTCACAGTGAACGACAGTTCGCGACCTCCCGGCAGCGTGCAGATGCCGCGCTGGATCGCATTCCCCGCGGCATCGCGCTCCAAGATTCCGAAGCGGAAGCTGAAGCGGATCTCGTCCTCCGCGGGCTGGAACTTCGCGGCGTTGCCAACGTCTGCAACGGTGACGCGGCGAACCGCGATCGAATAGTGGATGACGTTCGAGAACATCGCACTATCGCCGGCGGAAGGGAAAACGTTGACGGCGAGGACGGTGCGCGCAGGATTCTCAGGACTCGTAAACGCGAAGAGGTCGGTGATGTCGGCCGAGGGGTCGCCGATCGACCGCGGACCATCAACGTGATCGGACATCTTGGGCCTCCTTCATCCGCTTGCAGTCCGGCATCTCCGATCCACCGAGTTTTTCAATTTGCATATTCCCAGAAATCGTCCGGAATTGAGCTTCCGAGAGCAGACCGCATGGCATCCCGAAAAAGCTTTGCCGCGGGCATTGGACGAAAAGCAATTGTGCGATCGACGATAAGTCCCTCGTCGTTATCTTCGATAAAATCGAAGCTCTCCAGCTCGTGACCCTGAATTTTTCCCTTCCATCTCAGAAAAGGTTCTTCGGTCGTCCAGCTTCCACTCACCCGTGTAAACGCCTTCTCGTAACGTCGTCGATGTCGCGAAGATCTTTGCAACTACCGCACGGCCCTCTGCGGGCCGTATCAACACTGGACTGTGAAAAACAACATTTTCGGCGAGAATTGTTTCGTAGTCCGCGACAGTGGCGTCGCCAGCCTCACGAAGTTTTCGAATGTTATGCATGCTGGATAACTCCTTTGATGGGCCGACGACCCTGTGCGTGCTTCCTGATGATGTTGCTGCGCTTCACACAAAAAGATCGCCAATCGACCGCGGACCATCAATTTGATGGGACGCTGTTAGCCTCCGCGCAAGTTCGCTAGCCACTTCAATGCACTGATGCTTGGGGCTTGGTGCTCAGGAATCCGCCGGTTCACGCTGCTTGAACGCAGCGGCATGGAGTTTCACGAACTCGCGCATGTTCGTCGGTGCTTCGCCGGTGAGCTGGCGCAGGGTGTTCGTCATGCGGTCGTAACGCCCCTGCCTGGCCAGCTCGGCCATGGCCGTGAGATGCCTGACGAGGTGCTCGGGAAACTTCGCCTGCCGAAGGCCTTCGCTCCACGCCGGGAGTGGGGCGTCGCGATAGCGGATGGGTCTGCCGAGCGCCTCGGAGAAGACGCGCGCGTAATGGTCCAGGTCAGCCGATTCCGGCCCGGTCAGATCGTAGATTTGTCCGATATGCGGCGCGGGGTCGTCGAGGATCAGCGCTACCGCACGCGCCACGTCAACCGCCGAGATCGGCGAGGTCTTGCCATTGCCCATCGGCAGCGCCAACTCGTCGGAGGACCGCACGCCGGGGGCGGCGAATTGCAAAAAGAAGCCCTCCATGAAGACGGTCGGCCGCACCGTGACGACCGGCAGTCCCGACCAGGACAGAGCCTGCTCCGCCAGCCAGTGCAGCTTGTGCTGCGGGCTGTCGGTGGTCTCGGTGATGCTCATCTGCGAGACCGTCATCTGCGACATGTTCACGAAAGCCTCGACGCCGTGGTGGCGCGCCACCGCGGCGGTGTTGATGGTGGCTTCCAGGTAGGCCGGCGAGACGGACATTCCGAAATAGACCCGCCTGCAACCTTCGATGACGCTGTGCATCGCAGCGAGGTCCGTCAAGTCGCCCACTACGACCTCTGCGCCGAGCCGCCGCAGGGATTCGGCGCGCGCGTCCTCACGCCGGACCATGGCGCGCACTTTGTGCCCCTTGGCGAGCAGGAGCTCGGTGAGGGTGCGGCCGATGCCGCCCACGGCGCCAGCCGCTCCAGTCACGAGGATCGGGCTGTCGTGTTTCTGTTTCGTCATGTTGTCGCTGATCTCGCGAGCCAGTTCAAG